>JAITBS010000321.1 GCA_031283515.1 Planctomycetaceae bacterium | reverse complement strand
ACAAAGGAAGCAAAGGTAAGGATTCGTTTCATTGTTCTGTCTCCTAAAAAGTGAAATGGTTAATACTTTACGTTCTTCGGAACGCCTTATACCTTACACATACCGCTTTACTCCAAACTGCCGACAAAAAAACAAAAATTCCAATGAAATATTACCGTTTTTAAATACATAATATATTTGTCCGCAGATTACATAAATGTATTTTTACATTAATTTGCATAATTTACACAATCTTGTCTGTCTGTGTGATTTGTAAAATTTTTCGTATTATAAAATTTCCAAATTTATTTCAAAAAATTTGTCATTGTTTGGGTTCTTTTGGGGATATGATAAATAGAAACATTTTTTTGTTTCTGCTTCATTTTTTCCTCTCGTTTTTCCCTTTTTCAGAATGAAACGACCATGACACACAAACTTTTTTTCCGAATATTGGTTCTGCCGCTCATTTTTCTTGTTGTTGTTTCTAATGCCGGTATCGGTTATTCTGCCGGCGGTACACGTTATGCGTTACTGATTGGTGTTAATAATTACGACAACGACAGCAATGCCAAAAGAGCCAAAAAAGAAAAACGCCCCTTCTTTACTCTGAAAAACCTCAATTATTGCTGCGCCGACATGGAAGGACTCCACGACGCTCTCGTGGATTGCCAATTCACAAAGAAAGAAAATATCACTCTCCTCACCAGTACCGCTAATGATGATGATAAAAAATCCAGGATTGAAAATATTAACCGTGAATTAAAAATTCTCTTGGGTAAACTAAATCCCACTGATACCGTTTTCATTGCCTTTGCCGGTCATGGTCTTGCTCTTCCTGTTTATACAGATGAAGATAAAAGTGAACTTTATTTTTGCCCAATGGATGCCGAAGTTATCTGCAATCCTAAAACCGGAAAGTTTGATTGTCGGCAACTGATTTCACGCGAAGAACTCGAAGTCAAATTACAGACATGTCAAGCCAGTACCAAAATTCTTGTTATGGATGTTTGCCGGAATCGTGCCGTCGAAACCCGTTCCATTGCCCAACCTGAATTGTTGGAAAAAAACGCACTGGATGAAATCAGTAAAATAAAAGAATTTTCTCCAGAACCCGTTAAAGGTTTATTTCAACTTTTCAGTTGCGATAAAGAACAAACCGCCGCCGAAAGTCCAGAAAAAAAACACGGTATTTATTCCTATTTCATGATTGAAGGTCTTAAAGGTGCCGCTAATATCAATAATGATCATTACATCTCCCTCTCGGAATTGCAACAATATGTCCAAACAATGACTTCTAAACATGCCGCCGGTGTCTTGAACCACACACAAACTCCCAAAATTGTTGTTGATGCTGATAGTGTCGGTGATAGAGTGATTCTCGCTCACTGCACACCAACAGAACCGGATCGTACTCCAACATCTACTCCAACATCTACACCAACATATACACCAACATATACACCAACATCTGCTCCAACGTCTACACCGACACAGAAATATGCACCTTCAAATAGCGGAAGACACATGACTCGTTAAAATTTTAACGTATCAATAAAAATAGCGGGCGGCATTTCGGTAACATGCCGCCTGCCTTTTAAAAACACAGATTTTCTAGGAAAATGAATTGACAGACTTTATTTTTTATACGTTAATTAATTACCTCATTTTTCGCGGTGTATCAAAATGGATGAAAGCAGGTTCTTTTGTTTTTCAAAAACGCTGCCTTCATTTCCTTCTTTTTCGGCATGATAAAATAAAACAGTTTTTTCCAACTTCAATCCTTTTTCATAGGGTATCACCATGTTTATTCAATTTTGTTCGCTGACATCCAATGTGTTCACACTTGTTTTCACTTTCATTTTTGTCGTCTTATTTCCGTTGACCACATTTGCCGAATCAGTTACATCTGAACGGCTTACGGTAATCATTATTGCTGCCTCGTATTCACAAAGTACCGCACCGCAAATTACCAAACTTCCTTATACTCAAAACGATGCGGAGTTTATTCTCGAAGCGTTAAACCGAAAATCCTCCGCAACAGTGAAACATCGTTCTCTGCTTGAAAAATCAGACTTGCAGCCAACGAAAGCGAATATCGAAACGCTTATTCCTAAATGGTTACGGGAATGCGGTTCCAATGACACGGTTCTCATTTTTTTCAGCGGTCATGGTATTGCCCGCGACGGCAAAGGACAAGTCAACGCCCTTGTTCCGGCAGATTTTCAAGAAGACGATATTGCGGGTTCGTCGATTCCGGTTGCATGGTTACGTCATCAGTTGGGACAGTGTGAAGCGAAAACAAAATTTTTGTTACTTGATTGTTGTCATGCCGGAGGAGAAGGAATTACGGTATCGGAAATCAGCGGAGTTCTGAAATCCGCAACCGAACAGGAACCTCTTGATGTGATCACTATCGCCAGTTGCAGTCCCAACGAAAAAAGTCATTATTGGAAAGATCAAAATCTTTCTCTGTTCAGTTATTATCTTGCGGAAGCCTTACGCGGAGACGCTGATACGAATGCGGATCAACTTGTTACCGCAAACGAACTGTATTCTTACCTTCACGATAATGTACAAAAAACTGCCGAAAGACTCGGTTTTCAACAGAATCCGGTGAGAATTATCCGTTCCGGTGTTACGGGTGATCCGGTTATTGTCAAATTCGATCAACCACTCCAAACATTGGATCAACTGCTAAACGATATCGCCACAAAAATTTCCGCACGAATGCAAGAAAAAAATATTAAAATGACAGGAACTCTTCCCTTTTTTTCTGTCAATCAAAATGGAAAAATGATTACCGGAACAGCCGAATTTGGTCTTTTGCCCGGCAATTGCACCACAAAATTGGAACAGAATCTTGCCCGTATTCTTCCCAATGGTTATGATTCCGTACATCATCAGAAGATGAAATTAACTCTTGAAGAACATGGTCTTAGTGTTGAAGATGTTTATTCGGGAAAAATAGAACAGGCAATCGGAACAATAAAATATGTCGATACAAAAAAAGTTAGTTCTTTTATTGTTGGTAAAATTTCATCAATATCACCAAACGGGATTGTTGAAATTTCGTGCGAATTAAACGGTTTACCGAATATAACCGTTTTGGGAACTTTTTCCGGTCATGTACAACTTTCTCAGGCGGAACTTGCCGGAATGAAACGTTCAACTCAAGCCCCTCAACTTGCCGACTCCTCCGCGAAACTCACCGCAATTGCTCCAAACCATGCCGTTAATCCCGAATACCGGCCCGGTTTAACCGCAACAGAAACAGTTGATTCCGTAACACAAACATCCTCTGTCCCGCTTGTCCCGCTTGATGCTACAATGGCAAAACTATTCGGTGTTACTTTTGTGGTGAAACGCGGAAACCGATTTGTTCCGGTACGACCCATTCCTCAAGGTGACAAAACTTATATTCCATTGGAACACGGAGATATTTATCGCATTCAGATTGAAAATCCAACAACTGAAACAGTGATGATTCGTGTTTTGGTGGATGGTCTTAATACGTTACCGGAAAAAATCGAAGAACCTGAAAAAGTAAAATTCGTTGCTGTTGCAACAACAAACACCATGCAATATATTGAATCGCTCAAAAATGCCGGTGCTATTATTGTTCAAAATGAAGAGAATGAATTTTTTCAAGTTGCTGCGCCGTCGGGATTGGATTGTGCCAGACCTTGGATTGTGAAACCGAAAATGAAAGTGGAAATACCAGGGTTTTTTCATCATGTCGGAGCGAAGGGAGATTATAAAGAATTGCGTGTAACCAATACTCGGTTTTCCATTGGCGGACAAACAAATTTTACCGACCAACTTGGTCTGATTACCGTCGGATTTTTCACTGCCGTTTCAACCGATTCGCCAGCCGGCAATCTCCAAGAACGCCGAGTTGGTACGGGAATGGGTTATGGTTTTCGGCAAAATGTTGTGGTCAATGACAGTCTGATGATCGGAGGTCTCCTAGAAACACAACAATATTACTACGCACCGCGTAAAGATATTATTTCAAATAACCCCAATTCTCACTAAACCAAAATACTCATTCACGCAAAATAGCAAGATTGGAAAAGCATGACCTTACTCGTTGTATGAAAGACAAAGGTACAATGAAACTACGTGATCTTTGGAAAATTGCCCATGATATTCAGAAGGTTCGGAAGTGGAAAAGATATACTTTACACGGAAAAATAGGACCGATTATTTTGTCATGCTGATGTTATTTCGAAACAGTTTGATATAGAACACGCATGGAAATACGAAAATTTGGTTCTTGTGAAATTCGTAATCTATCAGTGGAATAATTATTTTTTATTCTTCACCCCAAAGGGGTGGCATTTTCATAACCGTAGGTCAAGCGAAGCGCGACCTACGGTCAACATCTCTCCTCAACGTCGTCTGAAAGACGAAACTA
>JAITBS010000306.1 GCA_031283515.1 Planctomycetaceae bacterium | reverse complement strand
TTAGGGAAATTATTTTAATTTCGAGATTGGTGTTTTGA
This sequence comes from Planctomycetaceae bacterium, assembly GCA_031283515.1. GTDB lineage: Bacteria > Planctomycetota > Planctomycetia > Pirellulales > Thermoguttaceae > WRKP01. Next base: position 4,430 of record JAITBS010000306.1, on the reverse strand, counting down.
TCTGAACTATATTCTTCGGGAGTTTTGAACGATGAAAACGGATCCTGTACGAATTGCAGCTATTTTGTTACTGGTTTTATCAGTTGCGCTGATTATTGTGATTGTGTGGCTGAATCAGGGCAATGACAAACGGATTGCGGAAACCAATAATGCTAAGGAACAGGCATCAAAAGCAGAAAAAGAAAAACGCGAACTAACACAAGAACTTATGACCATCAAAGGTTTGATCGGGCATGAACACGAAACAGACCTCAGTGCAATTCAGAAAGATCATCAGGCTTGTATGGAAAAGTACAAAATCACCAACGACGCTTCACGAAATTACCTTTTCGTAGTGCGGACATTGGGAGCAGAACTCGATAAAAAAAATGACGAACACAAAAAATTAAACGAAGAATATCTGAAATTACAGGCAGATCATAATAATCTGGAAGAATTAAACAAAACCGTCAAAGAAAATATTAAAAAAGCGAAAGATGACGCAGAACAAAGATTGGCAAACGCTCAGAAGGGGTTTTCAGAAACAATTGCCAAACAAAAGGATGAAATGGCTGTTCTTGTTGCGGAAAAAAACAGAATTGATGAGGAGGCTCAGAAACAAATTAAAGCGGCTGTTACCAAAGCAGAAAGTAGCGAAATCGAAGCAAAACAAAGCCAGGTACGAAGTAATGAATTAGCCAATGTGCTTGAGGATTTGCGCCGAACCAATTTTGAACATCCAGACGGAAAAATTATTTCCGTCAGTCAACAATCCGGTTCGGTGTTTGTCAATCTTGGCAGTGAAGACGGATTGATGACTCGTATGACATTTAGTGTGTACTCGCCGTCCATTACCGGCATTTCTTTTGGCAACGCCGATCCCGAACGAGAAATGGTCATCTGTGAAGTCTGTAAACGGGAACAATCACTTAATGCCAGTAAAGCGAGTATTGAAATTATTCGGATTCTTGGTCCTCACAAAGCGGAAGGGCGTATTCTTGACGATGTTCTGACGAATCCGATTGTTGCGGGCGATGTGGTTTATACTCCCATCTGGAAACCGGGTCAAAAACAACATTTTGCGTTAGCTTCTGGAATGAGAATTTCCGGTATCGGACAACGTGACAGTGGTCCCAGACAAAGCGATTTGAAAGAAGTGATTCGTTTAATTCGAGCGAATGGCGGAGAAATTGACTCTTATATTAGCGACGGCGATGAAGAACATCCGCGAGGTGAAGTTGTTGGGAATATTACACGGGATACAACTTTTATTGTTCTTGGCGATTTGAATGACGACGACAATCAGGATCAGGTGATGATGGAATCTCAATCCAAAATGTTGAAAACCGCCGAACAGTATGCTGTTAAAAAAATCAACTTGAGAGAATTACTTTCCCGAATGGGGTGGAAAAATGTAACACCGGTTCGCGGGTTTGGCAACACGTTAGTCGAAAGCGATTTGGCAATTGTTCCTACCGGTGAACACCGTACTTCCACAGGAATTGTTTCACCGATTTATCAGAAACGGAATGATGCTGCCAGAATCTCGGTGACTGACCGAACAAGCCGTCCTTCAACCGGAATCGTTTCCGGTTTATATTCCAATTCCAACACTCAGCCGGTCCGTTCAACAGGACAAACAAGCGAATTGTTCAAACCGCGAAAACCGGCAACTTCACAAATAGAACCCGCTCCATAAAATAACCGGTCATTTCAGTAAATTTCATTACCAACCAATGATTCGGTTTGGGTGTGTTCTAAGAACTGATTTTCAAAATGAGAGTTTAAATTCCAAATCGTTTCTTACTATTTGTTCCAGCTCCTTCGTTTTATGAATGGTGAAATTGATCGGAATGACGGGCGAAATCGTCGTTTTAAGTTATTTGCGTGTGAGATTTTGTTCCGTGAAATCTGTTCGGTTGTTGCTGTTGCGAAAAACAGAATTGATGTAGAATTTTTGCCGAAGGGACTTCACGATATCGGACGGCAAGCGATGTCAAGCCGATTGTCTGACAAAATCAATTCAGTTGATGAAACCGAATATAACGCAATTTTATTAGGTTATGCGTTATGTAACGGTGGTATTGTTGGGTTGACGTCAAGAACGATTCCAATAGTTGTTCCTCGTGCTCATGATTGTATTACGTTGTTTCTTGGCAATCGTCAACGTTATCATGATTATTTCTTTGCCAATAGCGGCACGTATTTTAAAACAACCGGTTGGATTGAGCGTGGAGTTGGTCTTGGTCAGGGAGGTTCTGATGATATGTCGGAAAAACTGGGAGTTGGGATGTCATTCCAAAAAATGGTGGAACGTTACGGGGAAGACAACGCCCGTTATCTTAGTGATCAACTTTCCCAAATGCGTTTTTATACAAAACTGGCGTTTATTGAGACCGGTGTGGAGCCGGACAATTTTTTTGAACAGCAAACAATCGAACTTGCCAAAGAACGTCAATGGGAATTTGAAAAACTGCAAGGTGATTTGAATTTGCTTTACCGTTTGCTAAACGGTATTTGGGATGAAGAAGATTTCTTAATTGTTCCGCCGGGGCATCAAATTGATTTTTCCTACGACGATAACATCATTCAACTTAAAGAACTCAAGCCGTAACTATCCCGATCTCTTTTTCAGGATGTAAGAAGTTCTGTAATATTTAATGGAATTTCCGTTAAAAACAAGTAAATAAAAGGTTAGCGTTTCGCCGAAACGCCGCAACAGTTGATCGGTAATTGCAGCAGTTTTGGGGACATGTTGTTACAATTGCAATACGTAAACAAAAACAAATCAGCAAGTACATTGATGCAATATTTTGGAGAAACATCCGTTTTATTGTCATGAATGGTTACCAAAAAAGAATCTGCGGTCATTTGTGTCATTGGCAGACTAAGAACAGCCGATTTTTTGATTTTGCAGTTCTTTTACGAATTGCTCTTGACATACTTGATGGGATTACTCTATACTTAACACTCTTAAAACTTCAAGAGGAGTTTGGGGAATTTCTGCCAATCTTCAATAAACAATAATATCGTTTCAAACGTGAAAGAAGGTTCTCAACCTTTCTTTCCAATAAACCTATCAGATCATCAAGAAAAAATTATGGACAGCAATCGTCGTCATCATTTAGCGCAAAATGAATTAGCATATTGGTTTATTACACAATATGAAGAATGGATTAAACCAAACGCCTATTGGATTGGCGGTGGAATCATTGTGATTTTGGTTTTACTGGGAGCTTTTTTCGGTTCCACCGGAATATCGGAATGGAATAAGGCTCAAGTCTGGAATGGATATTACACCGCTATTCATTCCGAAAACACTACGGATGCACTGGAACTATTGCTCGAAACCTCAACAGGAACTATTGCCGAACAAACTCGTTTGACATTAGCACAAATCCGGCTTGGGGAAGGATGTCATCAGTTGTTTTCCGATAAGTCCAAAGCAACCGAATCAATCGAAAAATCAATCGAACAATTTCAATATCTTCAAAAAAATACCAAAGATAAAGATATTCTTTTACAAACAAGTTTTGGTCTTGCCCAAGCATGGGAAACATTGGCGGCAGTGCGTACCGGAAAAAATGATCTCGCTGAAGCAGAAAAAGAGTACAAAAAAATCCTAGAACAATCACCCAATGAATTTCTCGGACAGAAAGCCCAAAAACAATTGCTTTTGATTTCCCGCACAAGTACTCAGAAATTTTTCGAACTCGCCGCCGCAAAAATTACCGAACTACCTAAACAAGATGATTTTAAAGTCGAAATTGATAAAAAAGACCCATTTCTCAATGATTCCAAAGATTTTGATCTTCAAAAGTCATTGGAAGGCAGTTCTATTCTGAAAAATGAATTTAGCGATCATGCCGCAGATTTATTGGGCAAACCCGCAGAAACAAAAACTGAAACTCCCACTGAAACTAAAACTGAAACTCCCCAAAAAATAGATGAAAAACCAATAGAACAACCAACTCAAGAAAAAAAATAACTTGTTTATATCTTGCTGCGGGATTAATAAAAATTAAAAAATACTTTATCTTGCCATGATTTGTTCTTTTTGGTAACCAAGCGAACAGAGGGAGTATTCCCATTCGGTGTCGATTTTTGATATTTTATCAATCTTTGTAATATATCCGCGGACTATTTATTTTTCGATCTTAACTCCGCAAAGACTGTGATGATGCATAACCACGGTTATGCCCATTTCATCACGGGAAGATTAGGAAATGATTCGGCACAAGACCTATTTATTGCCGTGTAAAGTATAATCTGCGTAATCTGCCAACTGGTTTGTGTCGGTTACCAACTGGTTTTTGGTAATTGTCAACTGGTTTTTGCAACTCATGACGCAAATGGTAATATGGTTCATGCCTGGATTAAAAGGAAAATATGATGCTTGGAATCAATGCCACTGTCGATGAGTTTTTTTTATTTCTGCGAGTACAAATACA
>JAITBS010000284.1 GCA_031283515.1 Planctomycetaceae bacterium | reverse complement strand
CGGGAATGTATCAATTATACGCCGATTGTCTTAACATTGAAAACAATCGCGGCGGTGATATTTGCATGTTACCCTTTTGACGGTAATGCTTGTATTCTTTACATATTTAAGTTATCATTATTGTGTCCATTTCGGTAGTATAGTAACAACAATTAGTTTCTAAACATACTAGTTTTTGAAAATTTATTTACGTACAGTGCCTCAATATGAAACGAATCGCTTTTACGTTTGTTGATCTACTTGCTATTCTTGTCTTTGCCATACTGATTATTGGTCTTGTGTTTCCGGCACTTCAGGCATCACGCGAAACGGCAAGACGGATGGCGTGTACTGATCAACTTAAACGGTTGGGGATTGCTCTCAAGCAGTATCACGATGTTCACAATATCCTGCCAAGTCATAAATTCGGTCCCGGTAGTAATGACCGTATCTCGGCTTTTACGATGCTCCTGTTACACACCGGTCACGAAAATATTTATAACGAAATTGCCGAATCGAAATGGCAAGTTCCTTGGCGGAAAGAGAAAGTCGATTCAAAAGGTAAACCGGTTCTGGATGCCGACGAAAAACAAATTCCCGGTCCCTATTGTACCATGATTCCCGAATTTCTTTGCCCAACCGATTCGGCAGGCTTTGACCGTGTTCCGTTTATGCTTGGTTACAATAATTATGTGTTCTCACACGGTGATTGGATTACCGGACAAAACGAAAAATTCAGTCGCGGTGTTTTTTACATCGGGTGTTTGGCATACAATGGACGACATTGTTGGTGGTGATTTTAAGCCAACCCATTGGGTAGGGCTGGCTTGTGTTGTCCTTTCAAGACGGAAGAAAGTCACGCAGAGTTTTAAACCAAACGTTTCGGTAATAATCCGCTTGCGGCACTCTTCACTATCAACTCTCCACTATCAACTAAAAATCGAACCTTTTTTTGTTTCACATGGAAAATTTTGGTTTTCTGAAAATTGCAGCAGCAATTCCTGAAGTTCGGGTTGCGGACTGCGAATTTAATGGTCAGCAGATAGAAAAATTGATCTTCAATGCTTATACACAAGGAGCAAAAATCATTTGTTTCCCTGAATTATCCGTAACATCATATAGTTGCGGCGATTTGTTTTTTCAGAGAAAACTAATTCAGTCCGCTGAAAAAACAGTTGCCGGATTATTAAAAGTAACAAAAAATATGCCGATTGGTTTCATCATCGGAGTACCAATCGAACATAACTCCAAATTGTATAATTGTGCAACCCTCTGTTTTGAAGGCAGTATTCGAGGAATTGTTCCAAAAACTTATCTTCCAAATTACGCAGAGTTTTACGAAAAACGTTGGTTTCAATCGTATCAGCCAATTCGTGTTTCATTGCCGCAAACTATCCGATATGCTGATTCAGATGTTCTTTTTGGGACAAATATTCTGTTCAATATCGGTTGCGGAAAATTTGCCGTCGAAATTTGTGAAGACCTTTGGTCAGTGATTCCGCCAAGTTCCGGTCATGCGATGTCCGGTGCGTCTTTGATTTTTAATCTGTCCGCCAGTAACGAATTGATTGGGAAACAGCAGTATGTTAAATCGCTTATCAGTCAACAATCGGCACGTTGTCAGGCGGCTTATCTTTACACCTCCGCCGGCTTCGGTGAATCAACAACCGATGTCGTTTATACCGGAAATGCTTATATTTACGAAAATGGTAAATTGTTAGCAGAATCGAAACGTTTTCAACTCAAAGAACAACTGATTATCAGTGATATTGATGTTGACCTACTAAACGCCGAACGGCAAAAAAATACCACGTTTATTGCAAAACCTTCTGTTAATTGTACAAATTATGCCGAAGAAAGATTGATTCCTATCAATCCGTCAAAAGGAAATTTCCGGCTAAATCGTTTCATCAATTCTACGCCGTTTATTCCGGTAACGGATAATTACAATGAAAGTTGTGAAGAGATTTTTTCAATTCAGGTACTTGGTTTGGCAAAACGGTTGGTTCATACGTCGGCGCATTCGTTAATTTTAGGAGTTTCCGGCGGTTTGGATTCGACCTTAGCGTTACTGGTTTGTATCAAAACAGCCGATAGGTTGGAATTATCACGCAAAATGATTCACGGAGTAACAATGCCCGGATTCGGTACTTCCAAACGAACACTTCAAAATGCATGCCGCTTAATGGAAACTCTCGGAATTACCCCAAAAAACATTGATATTACCGCTGCCTGTCAACAACATTTCAAAGATATTGATCATGAAATAACACAACACGATATTACGTACGAAAATACACAGGCGCGTGAACGGACACAGATTCTGATGGATTTGGCAAATCAACTTGGCGGTTTGGTTGTGGGAACCGGCGACATGTCGGAACTGGCGTTGGGATGGGCAACCTATAACGGCGATCATATTTCAATGTATGGAGTCAACGCCGGAATCCCAAAAACATTGGTTCGGCATCTGGTAAAATGGGTAACAGAAAACCAAATGAATACCGAAACAAATACAGAAACTCAAAAAACATTACGCGATATTATTGAAACTCCAGTTAGTCCCGAACTGTTGCCGGTTGACTCCGAAGGAACGATGACTCAATTTACAGAAGATTTGATTGGTTCTTACGAATTACATGATTTTTTCCTTTTTTATACATTGCGTTACGGTTTTTCGCCGGCAAAAATCTATTTTTTAGCACAACACGCATTTAAAAATATTTATGAAAAAACGGTTATTTTGAAATGGATGGAAGTTTTTTATCGCCGGTTTTTCAGTCAGCAATTTAAACGGAGTTGTATGCCGGATGGAACCAAAGTTGGTTCGGTCAATTTGTCGCCGCGCGGCGACTGGCGAATGCCGAGTGATGCCCATGCTGCTTTGTGGTTGGAAGAAATAAAACAACTCAAAGAAAATCCCGCCGAAAATTCACCCATCTTTTAAGTATGATACGTTACATTGTTATCAATTTTTTTCGGAATTATTCGGCAGAAATTTATGTAATGATTTTGCCTCTATTAGTCCCGTAGTCCCGCAGGAACGAGATAATACATAACCGAGACACACTGAATAGATACAATAAAAATAAACAATTATTTTCGGAATTTTAATTTTTTGTGTTTCCTTTTCCTCTTTTCCGGCAAAATAAAACCGGTTTTCGAGACAGTTTAATCGTAAAATCGTAAACTCAATAAAAAAATGGATAAAAATTTTTTAATATTTCAGTGGAATTATTATTTTTGATTCTTCACCCCAAAGAGGCAATGTATTAGTTGATAGTTGATAGTTGAGAGTGGATAGTGGAGAGTTCGCACGCGGATTCAAAACGTTTTGGTCGTAATTCCGCTTGCGGCACTATCAACTATCCACTCTCAACTCTCAACTATCAACTAACAACTGCCCCTTGTCTGGGTGAAAATCGAAAAACAAAAATGCCGCTGATAGATTACGGAAAAGTTAAGATTCAAGGAAAATACCCTAACCGCCCTTTTTCGGCAACGTTTTATCATAAACGTTACGTTACGCCGTTTATGGACGGCAATTAAAATCATAAACCCAAATTATAAGTTACATAATGACAAACAGCAAAGAACAACCATTAATTTATGCCGATAATGCGGCAACAACCCGTATTTCCGAAACAGTTCTGAATGCGATGATTGCCGTACTCAAAAATGAATACGGTAATCCGTCCAGTGCGTACCGCTTGGGAACACAAGCCAAAAAACAAATCGAAGAAGCACGGCAACAAGTTGCGAATGCTCTCGGTGTTGCCTTCAATGAAATTTATTTTACTTCCGGCGGTACCGAATCAAATAACTGGGCTCTTAAAGGTGCAGCAATAACACAACTAAAAAAAGGAAAAAAACATATCGTTTCAACCGCTTTCGAACATCACTCCGTACTTAATTCTTTGGAATCACTAAAAAAACAAGGTTTTGAAATTACATTGCTTGATGTTCCGCCCAATGGCGTTCTCCAAACAGAACAACTCACCGAATCACTCCGCGAAAACACCGGTCTTGTAAGTGTGGTGCTTGCCAACAACGAAATCGGAACTATTCAACCAATTACAGAATTTGCAACAATTTGCCGGTTAAAGGGAATTTTGTTTCATACAGACGCGGTGCAGGCGGTCGGAAATATGCCGGTTGATCTACGGGAACTCAATGTCGATCTGCTCTCCATTTCAGGACATAAAATTCATGCCCCCAAAGGAGTAGGAGCGTTGTATATTCGGAAAGGAGTTGAAATTGCTGCCTTCATGGATGGCGGAACTCAAGAACGTTCTCGGCGTGCCGGTACAGAAAATACCGCTTCCATTGCCGCTCTCGGTATTGCTATACAGGAAGCTGTTACCAACCTCTCACAACGTATAACATATATCCGCGAATTACGGGAACGTTTTATCAATGGTGTTTTACGTATTGGCCGTTGCCGGCTTAACGGCGACCAAACTCTGCGTCTGCCGGGTAATGTCAATATCAGTTTCGAAAATGTTGAAGGCGAATCTCTCGTCTTAATGCTCGATATGCAAGGAATTTGTTGTTCAACCGGTTCCGCATGTTCGTCCGGCTCCTTAGATGCAAGTCATGTCTTACTCGCCATCGGTTTGCCAATGGAATTGGCACGCGGTTCGCTCCGCTTCACCTTTTCAGAAGACAACACAACCGCTGATGTCGATTATATCCTCGCAAAATTAGATACTGCCCTAAAAAAATTACGAGGAACATTGCCAATCGTGTAAAATTATTGTAATATTTCACAACAGTTTGCCGTTTGTTTGCTTGCAACCCTTCACGATAATAAATTTCGCTATACCCTTTTATTTTTATTTTATCACTAAACAATGGAAAACAATAAATTTGAAACACTTTGGGCGCCTTGGCGCATGGCGTATATTGAGGAAAATGAAACAACAAAACCCGAAACAGTTACCGTCGGTCCCAACGCCGATCCTAATTGCTTTATCTGTCAAGGTGTTTTCGATGAACAGCATGACAGGCAACGGTTTATTGTTCGCCGGACAGAATTGACAATCACGGTTCTAAATCGTTTTCCGTACAACAATGGTCATCTTTTGGTTGCGCCGCGTTGTCATTGCGGACGACTCGACGGGTTGACCGAAACTGAGAAACTCGAATTAGTTCGGGAAATCGACCATTGGACAAAAATCTTAGAGCAAAAAATGAATCCCGACGGCTTCAATGTCGGTTTAAATCTTGGTCATTCTGCCGGAGCGGGTTTGCCCGGACATTTACATTGGCATATCGTGCCGCGTTGGAACGGCGACACAAATTTCGTCACAACAATCTGTTCCACAAAAGTTATTCCGCAATCTTTGGAAGCTCTTTGGGAAATACTCGTCCACGAAATATGAATAAACCATAGTCCGCAGATTACGCCAATATTTTAAGTCCGCTGATGACGCTGATGTTCGCAGAGAAATTTTAAGTCCGCTGATTACGCTGATGTTCGCAGATTCGCAGGCGGAGTTTTTACCGAAATGGTAATACCAACTCTTTGGGTCGAATATTTATTAGCCCGTTCCGAATAATTACCCAAATTTTATAATATATCAGTGGCATTATTATTTTTACGCATTATTCAGTTCCTCCTCGTCCTGAAAGGACAAGATATAAGTTAATAGTTATGAGTGAATAGTGAATAGTGTCGCACGCGGAATAATACCATTTCGGCAGTAATTCCGCTTGCGGCACTATCAACTATCCACTCTCAACTCTCCACTATTATCAGCCTGTGAAATAGACGTAAATAGCAACAATAACCACTAGAAGCCCGCAAGTTAGAACAACATCAAGCCAGTTCCAACTCGCACGGGTAAGACGATGATGTTCCTCTGAAGAAGTGGCGTACGTCAAACCCGCTAATTGGTCTTCACTCGGTTTCGGTGTCAGAAGACTAACCACAATAATCAATAATGAACAAATTAACGTCAAATAAATACAAACAAATGTAAAACTGGCAGTCGCAAACCATTGCAGAAAACCATCGTCCGAAAACCACGCCGGAGCAAAACCACTGTTGTAGATGATTTCAGTAATAAGACGCAACATCCCCATCATAAATCCCGAAATTAACCCCGCCATACAACCATAAGCATTGATCCGCTTGAAAAATACCCCAAGAAAGAAAACCGCAAAAATCGGCGGCGCAATATAAGCTTGAACACTTTGCAAATATCCGTACAACGTTCCAGGCATGTGACGAATTACCGGAATCCAAAGTAAACCAAGTATCACCATAAAGCCAGTAACCAAACGCCCAACCCATACAAGATGTTTTTCAGAAGCATTTCGGTATATTTTTGTGTAAATATCCATTGTGAATAACGTCGAGCAAGAATTGAAAACCGAAGCAAGAGAACTCATCAATGCCGCCATAAGACCGCCAATCACAATGCCCTTGAGACCAACCGGAAGAACTTCCTTGACCAATATCGGAAATGCCTGATTGGGCTCATGGAGAACTTCCGCACTGATTTTGCCCTGCACCGCTAAACCATACGCAATCATTCCCGGAAGAATAAATATAAATACCGGCGCCATCTTCAAATAAGCACCAAAAATCGTACCACGCCGAGCTTCACGTTGATTTTTCGCCGCCAATGTTCTTTGAACAATATATTGATCCGTTGTCCAATACCAAAGCCCCACAATCGGCGCCCCAAATAAAAGTCCAAACCAAGGGAACACCGGATGAGAATTAGGCTTCCAAAGATTAAAATGATCCGATTTGTGCCGCTGAGTGTCGGGAATAATTGACGATAACTTCGTCATCATCACGTTTTTATGAGCCAACAACAAGTTTTGAAATTGCCCCGCTTCGAGTCGCTCTTCCAGTTTCGTATTCAGTACGTCGTCTTTGGTCAATTCATAAAAATATAACCAATTAACCTGACGACGATCTTTCACCGATTTCGGACGCGCAATAATAATATCTTGACCGTATTTGTCTTTCAAGAAAGTTTTCGGTGTGTTCCTGCCGGTATTACTATCCGTGCCGGTTGCTGTGTCGGTTGTTGTGTCGGTTGCAGTGTCTGGTTCTGAAACAACAATTTTATAACCATAAATTCGGTCTGTGTCTTGAACTGTTTCTTTAAGAGCAGTCCAACCTCCGACTTGCTGAAGACCAATCAAAAGAACACAAGTAGAACCAATTAGTAACACTGTTGTCTGAAATAAGTCCGTAAAAAGAACCGCTCGCAATCCTCCAAGAATTGTATAGATTCCGGTAATAATCACCATGCCAATAGCACCAACCCAAAAATTATCGATTCCGATGAAAATCGGGACTGGAAACAGAGCTTGATACACGACTCCGCCGGCAAAAAGTGTTACGGAGATTTTGGTCAGGATATAAGCAATCAAACTGATAATGGAAAGCAGCCACCGCGCTGAACTACAATACCGCTTCTCAAGAAATTCCGGCATCGTGTAAACACAACTCCGTTCATAAAACGGAACCATGACCCAACCAAGAATTAGAAGACACCAGGCATGTAATTCGTAATGTGCCATCGCCATACCATCACTTGCCCCTGTTCCGGCAAGACCAACCAAGTGTTCCGAACCAATATTGGAGGCAAATAACGATGCCCCAATAACAATCCAAGTTGCTTTCTTGCCGGCAAGAAAATAATCGGCGGAAGTTTCTGTTTTTTGGCGGATAACCCACCAAGCAACACCAAGCAAAATACTAAAATAAAGAATCAACGTGATCCAATCATACAACCCCAGTCCAATGATCGGAGGAGATTGCGCAAAAATAATCATGTTGGAAAATGTCATAAAAATTTCCTATTTGTTCTTGTATCGGATTTGTTCTTGTACTAAAAAATAACACGGTAACAACAAAACGGTTTTTTTATTTTCGTGTGTTATCACGAATATGAATGAGTTCTTTCATCAGAGGATACAAACTATTGGGATTTTCATTACGACCAAAAGCGTCGTGTAAATTATGATACAATTGATAGAGCCGTTGATAAACGGCAACAGCACGGGTATTGGGAACATAAATTGTTTCTTTAACTCCGGTCATTTTTTGCTGAGCGGTTTGGACATTCGGATAATATCCTCCGGCAACTGTTCCTAATATGGCGGCACCGAGTGCGCATGTTTGGGCACTTCGGGAGATTTTCATGGGTTTGTTACAGACATCGGCGTAAATTTGCATTGTCAGCGGACTTTTTTCTGCGATACCGCCGCAGTTGATCACTTCAACAACATTGATTCCGTATTCTTCAAGCCGATTAATGATAGTCAATGCACCGAATGCGGTTGCTTCGATAAGAGTTCGATAGATTTCCGGTGCAGTTGTGTGAACCGTCATACCAAGAAGGAGTCCGGTCAACAACTGATCGACCAGAATTGTTCGGTTTCCGCTGTGCCAGTCCAGAGCCAGTAAACCGCTTTCACCCGGAGCAAGTTTTTCTGCTTCTGCTTCAAGGGCGTTGTGAATATTTGTTGTTTTGGTGAAAGATTCCGGTGTCATATTTTTAACAAACCAGTTGAAAATATCACCGACACCGGATTGTCCTGCTTCAATTCCGTACATTCCCGACATAACCGAACCAGGAACAATTCCGCAAAGACCGGGAATTGTTGCAAGCGGTTCTGAAAGCGGGTGGATCATAACATCGCAAGTGCTTGTTCCGATAATTTTGACCAAAGTCCCTGGTTTGATTCCGGCACCGACTGCGCCGGCGTGACAGTCAAGTGTTCCGATGGTTACAGGAATTCCAGAAGGAAGTCCCACTTTTGCGGCAATATGTTCACAAAGACCTCCGGCAGCTTGATCGGATGTTTGTGTTTTGGTGTTGAAGTGATTGCGTAAACGTACAAGATCGGGATCGAGTGAACCAAGAAATTCTGCACTGGGTAATCCGCCCCATTGCGTATGAAACATTGCTTTATGACCGGCGGCACAAATTCCGCGCGGTAATGTATTGGGGTTGGTGTTTCCGATAATCAGTGCCGGAATAAAATCAGCAAGTTCGACCCACGAATAAGCAGCTTCAAACACGTTGGGATTAACTCGTTTGCAATGTAATATTTTAGACCAAAACCATTCACTACTGTATTTTTCGCCGCATTGGGAAAGATATTTTACTTGATAGAGTGAGGCTTTTTCTGTAATTTCGGCGGCTTCGGCGAAGGCGGTGTGATCTTTCCATAACCAAGATTGGGCGTCGAGTTCTTTTTTGAATTGCGGCAGTAACCCTAATGCCGTACCGTCACGGTCAACAGGAATTGGTGTGGAGCCGGTGGTGTCAACTCCAATACCGACAACTCCTTCAGGACTGAACTCTGCATCTTTAACATCAAGAGCGTGCCGGACAACACCGGAAACTGAACGGTAAAAACCATTGATATAGTCTTCGGGATTCTGACGTGCGAGCAAGGGTTGTTTGGAATCAAGAAAAATTCCCGCATCACCGCTCGGATAAGGATCGACAACAGAAGCAATTTCATTACCGTTTTCAACATCAGTAATTAATGCCCGAACACTGTTTGTTCCATAATCAAGACCGATTGCAAATTTCCTGTTTGATTTTGTCATAGTAAGAATATTGGTAAAGGACATTGGGGTAGTTAATAGTGAATAGTGAATAGTTATGAGTGAATAGTTGCGCAAGCGGATTATTACCAAAACGGTATTACTCCGCTTGCGCAACTATTCACTATTCACTCATAACTATTCACTATTAACTGTTCCATTGATAGATTACAATAATTTAAATAGTGTTCTCATGAAAATCAAGTTAATTTAGCGCAAAATTATGTTAATTTTGCGCAAATGCTTTTTATTTTGTAGTAACGATACTTTTTACGCTTTAAGTTGCGGTTCTATTTCAAAACGGCTGTTCCGCTCTTGCGGTGTTTCGCCGAAACACCGAAAGCCTACAGAATCGGGTAGTCAACCTTTCGCCGAAAGGTTTTAAACAATACGGCAATCGCCGACTTCTCCCAGTTTACAGCCGGCAAAAACAAGTTGGCAGAGAACAAAAACCGGTTGACAATTACCAAAAAC
>JAITBS010000233.1 GCA_031283515.1 Planctomycetaceae bacterium | reverse complement strand
AATCCAAAAGCGTCAATACATACCAATATAAAAATTTTACGACAAAATATTTTAATGGGTACATTTTCACAAAAACCCCAGTTTTTAAGCACCAAAAAATTTCTTGATGGAACATCCGTTGCAAATCTTGGGAAATTATCACCAGTAAAAAAAGATGTTCCAAAGTTTTGCATAACAGTAATACCACCTAGAATAGATCTATATCCGTATGCATACGCATATGTTGAAAGATATCCTGTATAACTAAAACCATCATCATATGCTAATCTATTGATCAATCCCCAAAGAACGTAATTCACTTCGGCAACAGGATAAACTTTTCCTTGAAATGTAAGTGTCTCTTCAAGAGGTGATCCAAGTAGATTTTCTGTCCAATCTTTTTTCATTGCAAATGCCATTGAATGAATATCCCAAGCAACAAGACCTTGTAAAGGATTGTATAGACTATTTATTAATTTACTTTTTTGGTTATTGTTCAAAGCCTTCCATTTATTAATAACATCTTCTCGAAGTTTAAAAAGTTTTTGAGTCACATTATAACCTCCATGACCAGTGACACATAATTTTGTAATATGATTTGAAATTTCTGCTGTTACATTCATCAATTCTGAAAATATCCAGAGATGATAGACCCCTTTAAGAAGGATTGGAGTTACAACCCTTAAAGCTGTTAATGAAAATGAAGCAAGTCGCCCTATGGTTATGGCAGGCATCATACTTGCCAAACTCATTAATCCGCTTGGATCAATCCCATTTATTGGATCAGCATGAGTGTACAGATATTTATGCAAAGATTGCGGATCATTCAAGTTCCCAAAGAATGGATCAAACCGATTGAACCTTCCCGTAGCAGTGTCATAATATCTTGCACGTAAATACTGCTGACCGATTTTTGAATCGAATTGTTCGCCGCTGTACAAGAATTCAGTTAGCGCAACAGATGGGTCGAAACCGATGGCGTTACCGTAAGCGTCGAAGGCGTAGAGTTCGATGATGGCACCGGCAAGATCTGTTAAAACTCGGGTACTTCCATGACCGTCGAACGTGAAATAGAACTTTTTCGGTCAGCCCTGATTTTTTTGCATTATAATGATTGTAACAAGGCAAAAAATCACCTGTTATTGTTATTGTTCGTATTTACTACCTAATTGTCAAAGATCAAAAATTTACTCTATCAACATCTATCACTTTTTGTTCATACAACCAATCTACTTCTAAATCGAGAAAAGTTCGAGTATAGAAGTGTCCGTTCACAAAAAGTTTTTTTGTTAAAAATGACTTTTATTTCTGACGTTTCCATCTATATAATCATCAATTATTGGTACTAAAAAACAATCCATTTGAAACAATGAGAAGTATAAATAACCTCGTAATCTATCAGTGGAATTATTATTTTTGATTCTTCACTCCGAAGGGGGGGAATTTTCATAACAGTAGGTCAAATGAGTAGTGGAGAGTTGATAGTGGAGAGTTGATCGTGGAGAGTTGATCGTGGAGAGTTGATCGTGGAGTGTTGATAGTGGAGAGTTCGCAGGCGGAATAATACCAAAATGTTCCTTGCAGGGTGAAGATCGAAAAATAAATAGACCATAGATATATTACAGAAAATTTTTGTATCCGTTCACAAATTATTTACTCAAATATTACACTAAATTAAAATCGTTCTTTTTTGTTTAGTGTTTCGATTATTTTTTCAAGTTGAGGACGGGTAATACAAACTTGTTCAAAATGCGGAGACAAACTAAAAACTTCCTTGTCTTTTTCTTCTTCAGTTATATCCGTTCGTGTTGACATGACTTCATCCTGCAAAGCCGTCAACCATTCCGGCATTTCAAAACCAACTCCCATTGGTTCTTTGGCAAAATTTTCGATTTGTTCGTATAATTCATTGAAGGCCGTTTTTGCACCTTCTTGGCGGGCTTGTCTCACGGCTTTCGGGACAAGACCACACATTCGGTCAATCTGCAACGGTCTTACAAAACGTTCCTGAAGACGTTCATGAACACTCGGTAACCACATTCCGTATTTTTCACTTAACCGAGTGTAACTTCGCAAATGCTCTTCCGCCACATTAACACTTCGCCGCGCTACCGTTCGTTCCCATAACAACGCCGCATCGTCACACCCAGTTCGTATCATTGCATCATGAACCCAATACACCGGTTTAAGATTCCACGAAATTCGCTCATAACCAATTTGCACCCGAAGCATGTCCAACAACATATAAAGTTTTTCACCATGATCCGAATGAGTTGTCGTACTATTATAATCAACGTATTCCGAATAATTTTCCGCAATCGATTCAAAAATAATTTCCAGCCGTGATACGGCAGTTTCCCAATCAATATGTTTATTATCAATGTCTTCAAGCAATTTCGCCGCCATTTCCACTTCACCTTCGTCACGCTTAATTTTCTGGAGTGAACGGAGATAATTCCCCACCCCTTGATGCAGCATCGCCCGAAGATTGCCAAATCCCATATTTTGTTGCGTAAAAATGTCATGACCATAACGTTGAATAAACTGTTTAATTTCGTCCCAATAAGTCCGATCAACAATTGATTCAATAGGTGAAATACGGATTTGACGGCTATGCGAAAGCCAACTCGAAAGGAGTTGTTCGATAATCCGTTCCATATATTCCACTAAAGCAACATTTTGAGAACTGATCTCCGAACCGGAAGATTTGGTAAACCGCCATTTTTTGGATGAAATCGTCACACATTTTGTAATTGCCCGTGTTACTGTTTCAACAAGCCGGTCAAATTCTGTGATTGCGCCGGGGCTGATTGTATTATTTTCTTCCATTTCCTGAATTGTTTCGAGTATTCGAAACGATTCCGTCAGAAGTCCCAAACGCGGTGCGTATTCCATCAACCGCATAATCGCCTGCTGAATACAACGGCAATGAACAATGTTCCAAGCAGCACCGCCACGCGAGGTCGGAACATACAAAATCGTTTCTCGTGACAAAATCCGAAGCATCGGCAGCCAAAGTTTCCGTACCGTTTTAATATCGTTATGGAAAATTGCATAATTCACCTCAAGAACCGATTTTTGCCAAGCATCGGTCACATTACGCCAATGTTGTGAACCGAGATAGGATTCCAGAATCATTTTGGCGTCGCAAACTTCAACATGAGTCCAGATTATCCGATCAAGTAAAATCTCCTTCGTTCCGCGATGCCGATCATATTCCAAAAGCGAATCCGCTGTTCCACGCGGCGGAGGAACACGATATGCGGATGCCCTGCGAAGTAATTCATCCAATCCATTACAGTACGTAACAATTTGCGAAAGCCATGAATCCAAATACTGAATCATATCCTGTTGTAACACCGCATCCAACTCTTTCGTTTTAAGTCCGGCAATTTTCTCCGTAACATATTTCCAGAGTTTTGACATTGTTACAATAAAAGTCAGCCGTTCACTAATCCGTTCCGTTTCGGCAACAATTTCAAAATCATCATCGTCATTGAATCCTGACGGACCAGGCGCGTCCATGAGAGAATCATCAATACCGTCATCTGTTGTATCTTGATAAGTTACACCTTCATAAGCCGCTCCGTAAATAGAATCTTTCGGATGATACGGCTCATCGCTTGGCGGAAACAAATCGTCCAGCTTCGAGAAAACATCATCGTCGTCAATATCATCAAAAGAATCTCCCAACATCGGATCACGTGGTTTTTTCTTTCGTGGTTTTCGCGGCGATTTCCGACCATTTCTTTCGCCGTTTTCAAACATGTCGTCCCCCAGTTCAATATCAGGAACATGCCAGTAATAGTCCGCGTTGGCTTCTGTAAAATCAAAAAACTTTTTTGTGTGTGTCCAACGTTCCAATAACGGTAACGGCGGTTGTTCTTTTTTTGAAGGGAGTGAACCGGCGATGTTGGGTGTTGAGTTGTTTTTTTGTTCGGTAGGTTCAATTTCGGTATTTTTCGGCGGTTTCCAAAGTTGCTCCATCCAGCGAAGGGCGATGGAGTGAAAAGTATAATCTCCTTCGGTCAACGGAATTTTTTCCGAATGACTCAGCCAGTGCATCATCAGAGCCATTGATGCGACAGGGTCTTGTTGATCGAGCAAAGCCTCTGCGAGTAAAACGTAGGCTTTGGTTGATTTAAATCGATCAACATGCCGATTCCAAAACGCCACATCACCTGCCGCAGTTCCGGCTTTGTACCACACCGCCAATGCGGTCGAAACAACAGCAGCAGATTCCCACGCTTCCAAACCGGAAAAACTCTCTAAACTGGAAACCTCCGTACTGCCGTATTGATCCCACCAACCAGCCAAATCACTCATCTTGTCCGAAAGATCGGCTTGTAAATTACCATTCCCTGCTGCTGCCGCTTCTTTTTGAAGCCGGCTGTAAAGATCAAAAATTTCTTCCAACAAGTTGATTAAATCGTCCACACGGTGATCGTGAATAGAATTTTCAACCGTGTGAAACAGACTAAACGTAGCACTAAAACCAAGAATTGTCCACGGATCAACAATTGCTCCGCAATTAATTCCGCATCGAATCAGTTCTTCGATTTTCGGTAAATTTTCTGCTGCTTCCTCTAATTTTCCATGATCAATTTGTAAATGAGCTTCCGTGATCAGACAATCAATTTGTGTCAACATTCGGGCGGAAGTAACCGAAATGATTTCTGTTTGATGTTGTGCGGCATCGGAATAGCCCATTCGGGCGAAAATTCG
The DNA here is from genome assembly GCA_031283515.1 of Planctomycetaceae bacterium. Taxonomy (GTDB): domain Bacteria; phylum Planctomycetota; class Planctomycetia; order Pirellulales; family Thermoguttaceae; genus WRKP01. Next base: position 1,746 of record JAITBS010000233.1, on the reverse strand, counting down.
GGCTAAGTGCATTCGTTGAAGTTGGTCGGCGCGGCGTTTTGCCAATTGCCGGTTCAAATCCTGACGGCAACCGCCAAAGGGTTGAAAGAGTCGTTGTTTTTCTGCCAAAATGCGCGGTTTCATTTTAGCGGGAATTTTTTCCAACAATTGTTCGTAAAACCGGTCTCGGTATCCGGCGATGAGTGGCATCAGGTCTGTCAACGAGGTTTCCGAACTGTAGGTGTGGGGTGTATCGCCGCAAACACCGGAACCCATTAACATTGTTCCTGCCAAAACTGCTCCTGCTTCGTAAAGGAGTTCATCAGCGGGGATTGTGGCGGCATCGGATTCTCCGGTGTAGGCGTTTTCGATGCGGCGCAAAATTCCGTCCACTGTAACCTGATGAATAACGAAACGACAGTAATATCCATCTTTATCAATGAGATTTGGGTCCCAAATTCCGAAATGATAATTTGGTTTTCGATTTACCGGATGGTCAAAATCGTAGGCGCGTGAATCAAGGACGAGTTCTTGCAATCTTTTCACATCGAAACAGGCTTCATAGAGGATTTGCGGATCAGTAGTGCGTAAGATTTCCAATGCTTGATTGACAATTGCCTGATATCTTCCGAAAGCGGTTCCAATTCCGTCAATATAAAGCGGAATTGGGGCGACCCATTCTTTTTCATAGGGTTGATGTTTTTCTTCGCCTTCGAGAATAGGAATGGGGCGATAACCGATATAATCATTCAGGTCGGAGATTGTATTTTGGACGATCCGTTCGGTTTCGGTCCAGGGGCTGCCTTGTTGCAAGATGGATTCGAAAGTTTTAGCGAGAAAGAATGAATTGAAGAGATGTTCATTTGTTTGGTGAAATAAGAGGTCGTGATGATAGTCGCGGTAGGCGGTCAATAAATGTTCCCGTGTCAACTGTAAAATCAGCCCAGCCTGATCACCCACACGAAACGCTTCTGATTCTTGTGAGAACCGAAGCAATTCTTGTTCGAGATAATCGATGATGCGCAATGCCAAACAAGAATTTTTTTTATTATATTCAGATTTAGGTTGCTTGACAGTAGGTTTTACGGAACCGGATGCTGTTTTGGGTTCTGATTGTGCTAGTTGGGAGTAGAGAGAGTTTAGGGCTTGAAAAAAGCGTATATCTCTATTTCCGGAAGAGAAATTCAGATATCCGAGAATGTCTTTAATCACATCAGGTTTTGTTATATTGGGCGAATCGGTTTTTGGAAACGGATTGTTCATAAGATCATTTCGGTAAAGAACATCGAATTGATATTGACAACGATTTAAATGTTGGTTGTTTGTGCGGCGGCAATCCGGCAAGTGTATGAGCTGACGGATGCAATGGTCAATGATTCTATTGTTGATTATGGTTTGTGTTTTGTGCAACCCGAATTCCCACTCGCTCTGACAACTTACATTATTATACAAAGCATAGTTTAGTCGAAAAGAACCACAGGTCTAGGGGGCAAGAACAAAGTTAGCCGACCTTTTTCCAATAAATAGTCAAAGTAGTGGTTGAATGGGAGCATTCCCATTCCGTGTCGATTTTGATATTTTATCAAACTTTAATTTTAGGATATTATGTTTTCCGACAAGTCTGTTTGGTCAAGGTTACCTTTCTGCCTATCCTAGATTTTAAGATTAACAAAACCCTAGGGGTTGAACTCAAAACCCTAGGGATTGAAGTCAAAACCCTGGGGGTTGAAGTCAAAACTCTGGGGGTTGAAGTCAAAACCCTGGGGG
>JAITBS010000221.1 GCA_031283515.1 Planctomycetaceae bacterium | reverse complement strand
TGTTTTTCTCAATAAATTGTACGGCTCGTTCCTCTGATTATTGCAACGTTTTATATCAAATCGGCATATAATTGATACATTCCTGTTGCATACGCCGTGCGGACTTTCCAGATGATATCGTCAACAGAATATTTGAAATTAACATTCGGATTGGATGCATTCAGTAACACTTTTTATAATATCAATTTTGATTGAGATTTTAACTGAAAGTGATTTTTAACTTGTCATCAAAAAACATCTACCGGATTACTAATTTCGGAACAAAAAATAAAAAGATGGAAAATAGAATTTTATTAACGAAACAGTGGAATTATCCGATAATACTGTTGCGAAAAGATTTGTCAGGTGACTATCGTAAAATTTTTGTAATATATCAGTGGAATTTTTTTTCCTACGTCCTGAAAGGACAACATAAACCAGCCCTACCCAACGGGTAGGGTCAAAGTGACCGCCAACAAGATCGCCCTGAAAGGGCAGGATATAGTTGAGAGTGGATAGTTGATAGTGGAGAGTGTCGCAAGCGGAGTAATACCGTTTTGATAGTAATTCGCTTTGCGGCACTCTCAACTATCCACTCTATCTTGCCCTTTCAGGGCGAAATTGTTGATGATGATTTTGTAACCCTACCCGTTGGGTAGGGCTGGTTTATGTTGTCCTTTCAGGACGTAGGAAAAAATATTCCACTGATAGATTACAAAAATTTTACGATAGTCACCTGACAAATCTTTTCGCAACAGTATTATCGGATAATTCCACTGTTTCGTTAATAAAATTCTATTTTCCATCTTTTTATTATTTGTTCCAAAATTAGTAATCCGGTAGATGTTTTTTGATGACAAGTTAAAAATCACTTTCAGTTAAAATCTCAATCAAAATTGATATTATAAAAAGTGTTACAGAATGCATCCAATCCGAATGTTAATTTCAAATATTCTGTTGACAATATCATCTGGAAAGTCCGCACGGCGTATGCAACAGGAATGTATCAATTATATGCCGATTTGATATAAAACGTTGCAATAATCAGAGGAACGAGCCGTACAATTTATTGAGAAAAACAAATACGGATTGTATCGCGGTGAAGTGTTGTTGGATATTGGAACGGCGCATTTAGTAAGTTTTTTCGATGTGGACAACGGCGAAAAATGGTTGACTCGTGCCGCCGAATGGTTTGATAATGTACAACAATTCGATAAAGATTTAAAAGATTTTGAACTTCTTGAATCCGTACGAAAAATTTCCCCAACCGCCGAAAAATGAACGCTATCGTGATGAATGGACAAATATTATAACAATTGACCCAATTTAAAAATATGCCAGTTTTTAAGATTAACAAAGCACTAGTTTGTACGATTCAGCTCGTTTCGTTTCGTTTTTCAGACGATGTTGAGGAGAGATGTTGACCGTGGGTCGCGCTGCGCTTGACCTACGGTTATGAAAATATCACCCACTTCGGGGTGAAGAATAAAAAATAAAAATGCCACTGATAGATTACAATTTCGTAAATATTTCGACATTTAATGAGGTCGGATTTGAAATATCTCATTTATTGACACTATTTTTGTCCGATATTTTTGTCGAATAATTTTTCCTTGTTGACAATGGCTTCACGCATTCGGAGTTCGATGTTTCGGAGGAAGTCATATTTTGCTTGTTGTTGGGTGTCGCGTTGCGGAATGGAGATGATGTTTGGATCTTCTCCGCGAGGTGTTGCCGTAAGCGATTTTTTGCCGGTCACAATAATTGATAAAGCCTCTTTATACTCCGGTGAATCTTTCAACAACTTCGTTAAACATGGACTCAATTCCGGTCTGGTAAACGAAATTGCCCAGTCCAATGCAACTTGTCCATCAGCATTACGGCTGTGAAAAATATTTTTGTAACCACAAATTACCGCTAACTGCGTTAGTTGTTCATCCGAAAGCGGACAACGTCCAAACCGGTTGTTCGGAAACGAAGTCAAATAAGTCGGATAATAGGGAGCATTCAAATCAATCCACGTTAAAACCCGTTCAACAGCTTCTGCGTTTGTTTGATAATTAATGTACACGCCAAGTTCTTTACGTTGAGCGTCAATCGCCGAATCCGAATGACCATTGAGTAAAATGTCGGCAATCTTGCTTTGCGTTGAACCCCACGTGTAAGGTTTCAACTTGACATGCGGTCCTGCTCCGACTACTTTGATTAAATTCTTTTTGTACAGTTCAACATAAGACGTGTTGAAGATCGTGTTCAAATCTCCGGCAAGATTCGGTTTTTTCGGGTTTTGCTCAACTTTGCCGTAATCATGACATTGAACGCAATATTGATCAAATACAGGTTCTTGAACTTCTTTAACGTAACTAAAAAGTCGCGGTGTACCGTACCAACCATTCATGTGTTGAGGCGATTTGGTGAGTGCTTTGGGCGTGTTGGGAAGCGGCGGAAAAGTTGCCAGCCGGTCTTCATGACAACCGACGCAACCATTCGTTTCACCCGGACGAATAATAATACCGCTACGCATTGTTTGGATCATTCGTCCATGTTCATCGAGCAATTGAAAATACAAAAATGTATCGGCGGGAACTGTAAAATGAACGCTACCGTCATCTTCTACCGGAACGGTTCCGAGAACACGTTTGTTGATAAATTCGTACCAATTCATACCTGGTGCTTGTTCACCATGTCCGTTTGCCCAACCTTTCGGTGACCATGTTTTCTTTTCCGGCGACTCAACAACCCGTAAAAATTTAACACTTCCCTTTTTAACATCTTTCATCCCGAAACCTTCATAGACATTTGTTACATAAAAAATTCCGGCGGACTGTGAATAGTCGGCTTCCTGAATATTGACCGGCGGCGGAACTGCCGGTGCAAACGGTATCGGATCAAAACAGCCATGTGAACCGGAAACATTTTTGTCTTCAAAAACGAGTTGCATGGTTCCGTCGCGGCCAAGCAGATAAATTCCCATTTTTTCGCCCTGCCCTGTCATACCGGATGCGAGAAACCAATCAGTGGAAAGCGGAAACGGGTCTTCAAATTTCGGCAGAACACTTCGAAATTTATCATAACGAAAAACTTCTGTAAATGTTTCTTCGTTTCCTTCATCAACAAGATCGATTGCCGATTCGGGCCAAGTTTGTAACACTGCCTGTTTACCGTCAATTCCTTTTTGCCGATCAACCAATGCAATTGCTCCCCAAGGTCTATCGTGAGTTGAAGTGAATGTTGCAACGAAAACGGAAGAACTGCCCGGTACAATGTGAGCGTCGATAACACCTCCGGGCGATGCGGTATTATTGCCCCAAAAAATTGCGTGATTAAAACCGTCGGCAGTTGTTATCCAAAGTCCCTGAGCATCACCGAAATTCCGGTCAACATATTCCCAACGGTCATAAATAATTCGACCATCCGGTGCCAATACGGCGTGACCTTCAAAAAGTGTACTTTTACCGATCTGCCGGACATTTGAACCATCGCCGTTCATTTTGTACAGATTACACATGATATGCCTGTTACACATACAATACTTCGGTTCACGTGTTGAGGAAAAAACGATTTCCCCTGTCGGCAAATAAAGCGGATCAATATCACTGACGCCGGACAAATAAGTCAATTGACGAATCGGTGTCTCGGTCAAATCAATATTTTTTGTAATGGCAATTGTTTTTTGATTTCCAGTTAAAAATGGTTTGAGTTGTAATTCGTAGATATGATAATCGTCCTGACTATTTCTGCGAATAGAAACAAGTAATTTTGTTGCGTCAAATGACAGACATGGATCACGAACAATACCTTCGGGAACTTCAAGCAATATTTTTACAGAATTATCTTTTGGATTCCAGATACGCAATGAACTATCGCCGCGAAAACTTCCTTCGTTGATTTCGTTTTTTTGAAATAAGGTTGCGGTGTTGTGGTGATCGGAACGGTACTGTTCACGGGTTACATACAAAATCGGATGGGCGTTAAGCAACGGATTGTTACGGGCAACATCGCGTTTGGTTTTTTCCAACGTTTCACGTTTGGCAATTATTTCATGCAAAAATTGTTCCCGCTGCTTTGTTTTCGCAACATCAAGATGACCATTAACGTGGAAGTTATCCATTCGGATGTGTGCCCAACTGCCGGTTACTTTATCGACAACTTGTAAAACAAACGCTTTACCTTTTAATTCTGTAACATTCCAGACAATTTCATCGAGTTTTTGTGAATTTTGTCCTTGTGCTTTGCGAACTGGTTCACCGATGTTACCGTCATCAAGAACCGGACAAAGACCAACATAAGTTTTTTCCGACTTACCGCCGCCGACCATGAGTTTAGCTTCGTTGCCGTTTAACACGAACACCGGTGATTCGAGAACACAAATTGTATCGTCAATCGGAGCGGCATTTTTTGCCGATTCCAATGTTGTCAAATAAAACTTGCCGTGTTTGACATAAGGAATATTTTCGTTATGAAATTCTACATTACGATTACCAACCGGTTTTGAGTTTTCACCTTCGATAATTTTCCAACCGTCTTTGGCAAGATCGCCGGATTCAAAATCAAATACAACCGATTCCGCAAAACATGAAATCGTACAAAAAGTAAATAAACTAATTACAAAAATAACATGTATCATTAAATTTCCTTTTTTAGTTTGGTGATTGTAAACAATATTGATTTTCGATATCCAACGGTATCGGAACTTTCATAAAATTGTACATGAAAATATTTATTTTCAAACTAAGAAGTGTAAACATATTTGTAATCTATCAGTGGAATATTTTTGAATTTGTTTACAGTTGGAAATTACAAGGTAGGCGACCTTTCGCCGAAAGGTTTTGAACAATACAATAAACCTACGGTCGCAACGGTTGAGTTTTACTATTGTGTTGTACGCAGTGAGTCCTTCATTTCCGTCCGTCAACAGGGGCAAGTCGGCGAGTACGCCGTATTGTATTGTTTAAAACGTTTCGGCGAAACGTTGGCTACCTTTGGAGCCCATTGGTAAACAAATTGACGAATATTCCACTGATA
>JAITBS010000174.1 GCA_031283515.1 Planctomycetaceae bacterium | reverse complement strand
AATTTATTATCCCATTTTTGTGAATACTTACAAGATATTTTGTAATCTATCAGTGGAATTTTTGTTTTTCCCATTAGCCCCGATAGGGGCGTCAGGATTATAACCCGCCCCAACGGGGTGGGTAAAAATTCCTCTCCAACAACCTAACGCCCTGAAAGGGCAACGGGAATAGTTGATAGTTGATAGTTGATAGTGGAGAGTTCGCACGCGGAGTAATACCAAAACGGTAATACTTCCGCTTGCGACACTATCCTCTCTCCACTATCAACTCTCAACTAATACATCGCCCTTTCAGGGCTGCCTATTGTTGTTATCTACAAAAATTCCACTGATAGATTACGAAAATTGTATAGCAATAAAATGAGAAACAATCAGGAAATGTAAATCAGAAAACCGCCTTCTTTCATTATTGAAAAAATCGGATATACTTTAATCTGATTCGCAATTGCAGTTGCAGCCTTCGTAGAAATGTTGTAATCTTGCCTTGCCGTCAATCAAAGCCGTCAATCAAAAAAACAAAAGGATCACAAAGTATTCTGTAAAATAGAAACTTTACCCGCTTTTATTTAATACGGAAATTTCACTCAACTATTACCCATTAACAAGTAACTGAAAATTTTATGAAAAAAAATATTCATACTAATGATCGTTGGTCGGAAATCGCTTTTCAAATTGGAATCAATGAACCAGATGGTTCGGATTCGGAAAAAAATTTGGATTCGGCGGCAATTGAAGAAACCACCGCCGAAAAGGAAACAATTGCCGAAAACCAACTACCTGAAACAATCACCAATTCATCAATCAATTCATCAATCAATTCGCCGGATATGAGTGAAGAAACCATTGCTTGTTCCAAACCAGATTCTTTCACTAAAGAACCCCAAAAAGAAAAAACAGAAACAGAAAATATCGCAGAAGATGTTTTGCCCTTCTCCAAAAAACAAGAAACAAAACAAGAAACAAAAAAGAGATTTTTCGAACGGTTTCCGAAAATCAACCTATTTGGAACTTCCCCAAAAGAACCGTTGGAATCCGTTATCGAAGGAGCAAAATCACCTTCGTTAATCGGAAAATCTTTTACTTCAAACAAATTGGAAAAAGTTCCTGTTTTCTCCGACCGAACAACACAACAGGAAAAAGAAATAACTCTCGTCAATACAGAAAATGTGTTTCCTAATATTGAAAAATCTCCTGAAAAAACAATCTGTACAGAAGAACACACTCAGGCAATTGTCAATATATTGGATCCATGGTCGAAAATTGCCTCGCAGGTTGGAGCGTTGAGTGTTTCGCAATCTCAATCAAATACGGATTCATCGGATTCGGCTGGGCAATTGCCTGACAGTTCCGCAACAGTTGAAATAGATAAAAATACAGAACAATTCGGTAATTCCAATCGTGATATTAGCCGCGATGCGAACCATGATGCGAACCGTGATTCGAACCGTGACTTTAATAAACGGGCAAGGTTTGCTCATGATAAAAAGCGTTCATTTCGCGAGTTGCCCTCCATGTTTGACGAACCAACTCCCGAATCCGAAGAATCAACCGTGTTGAAAAATCTCATGGAAACAGAACATTACGATACCGACGCAGAAAAACGGTTACGTTTTATTTTCAGCGAGGAAGAGAAGGAAGACTTGGCACTATTTGGAGAAGTCGGGGCAAGGGAGCAAAATGATAACTATTCAGAAAAACAACGTGAAGAGTATTACGATCATTCAGATGATTATAGTGAAACATTTTCATGGAGTTTGGATATTGAAAAGGAACAATCTTTTACGCCGAATGATGGGTATTCCGAAAAGGCGGAAAGTGAGGAAAAACCACGTGAGTTGGTTCGGGAACGTGGACGGCGCGGAGCGAGGTTTGAGCAGCGTGAAGAAAAACCGGAACGATATGTTACCAAATCCGACAATGAAGGAAATCGTTCGGAAACAACTTCTTATTTGGAAAGTAATGAAATGGCATGGGATATTGAAGAGGAGCCCAAATTTACCGAACACTCTTACAATAAACAGCGAAAAGGAAGAAACACGGAAAAAAATAGTTCAACACGGAATTATCGTTCATTGTCTGAAGAAACAACTGATGTATTCGAAACAAAAGCAATTTCAAGCGAAGAAAACGATCTAGTGCAACTTCATAAAAATATTCCGAGTTGGGACGAAGCCATTTATCATTTAATCGAAAGTAATATTGCACGTCATTTCCAATTAGCCTCGTCGCGTAACAATGGAGGACGAAGATAGATAATTGCCTATTTTTATCAACAGAGTCCGCAAATTATACAGATGTTTCGTCCGCAAATTGTACAGATATTCGCAGATGTTGATAGATTTTAGTCCGCCGTTTTTGGGAGATTTATTTTTTTGCGAATTATGAAACAGAATCAAAGCGTAATTTCCTTCAATAAACTTTTTAAAAAATTCAGTGAAAATCTGTGTAATTTGCGAACTATTGAAAATACTTTTTAGTTTAACGTTTAATTTTTGATATTTAATTTTTAACATTCCGTTTTGTTGTGATTATGAAAAAGTCGTGTGTATTAGCGTATTCCGGTGGTCTTGACACCTCGGTTATTTTGGGTTGGCTGATGGATCAGGGCTATGAGGTTCATGCGGTTTATGTTGATCTTGGTCAACCGTGTGAGGATCGGCAGGCAATTCTTGATAAGGCTCAAAAGATTGGAGCGGCATCATCGCGGATTATTGATGTTCAAAATGAGATGTGTCGGGATTTTGCGTTTCCGATTTTGCAATTTCAGTCGAAATATGAAGGAGTTTATTTGCTCGGGACATCAATTGCTCGTCCGATTATTTCGAAGGTATGCCTTCAGGTTGCTCGTGAAGTAGGTGCGTCAGTTTACGCTCACGGAGCAACCGGCAAGGGCAATGATCAATGCCGTTTTCAACTGGCAGCAGAAGCCTTAAACCCGAATATTGAAATTCTTGCTCCATGGCGTAACGAAAAATTTCGTAAAACATTTCCGGGCCGAACTCAACTAATTGAATATTGCAACAGGAAAAAAATTCCGGTGAAGGCGTCGCTTCAGAAACCATATAGTAGTGACGAAAATTGTCTTCATATTAGTCATGAGGCTGGGATTCTTGAAAAGCTGGAAGTGAGCGGTATTCAGTCAATAGACTTGGGGATGTGTATTACGCCGCAACATGCACCGGATCAGACAGAACAAGTATCGGTAACATTTAAGAGTGGAGTTCCTATTGCGGTAAACGGCAAGAAAAAGAATGCAATCGGAATTGTCAAAGAACTCAATCGGATTGGCGGTCGTAACGGTATTGGTTTAATTGACATGGTGGAAAACCGGTTTGTTGGTATGAAGAGTCGCGGGGTGTATGAGGCGCCTGGCATGACGATTTTGTACAACGCTCATCGATATGTGGAACAATTAACATTGGATCGTGATTTGATGCATTTACGAGATCGGCTTGCGCCTGAAGTTGCGGAGATGGTTTATTATGGTTTCTGGTATCACGCCAAGATGGATGCGTTGCTTGCCTTCATTAAAGAGGCACAACAACCGGTAACCGGTGAAGTTGTTCTGAATCTTTACAAGGGAAATATTATTATTCAGAGCCGGAGCAGCGAAAACAGTTTGTATGATGAGGGAATTGCGACAATGGAAGGCGGTGGTGCTTATAATCAGGATGATGCCGGCGGATTTCTGAGAATACAAGGTTTGCCGGGTCGTATTCAGGGAAAAATACGACCACGAAAATTCTAATTATACTTCCGGCAGTTTTCTTTTTTTGTCAATTTTGTTTCCTTTCACTCGATTTGAAGATACAATAATGATAAAAACCTTATCAATACCGCAAATTGAAGAACTACTATTGCCAATAGTAGAACTACTTTTTCCCTAATATATCAGTAGTAATCCCTAAAAAACAAACCTTTCGCCATCGCCTTGCCTAGTGCTTGATTTTGCCGGAGGATAAATAAATATAGCCTGAGGATAAATAAATAGTAGAATTGCTACGGAATTATGACAAAAAAATAATCATTACCGGTTTAATATAGGCGATGGTGCCCGTAAACGATGGTGAATGGGCGCAACGGCAAAATAAAGATCACGGTAAACCAGAAACAAATTTTCATAAAATCGCGTAAGATTTTCATTGGGTTTGAAAATTTCGTTATTTCGGCGAGTTTGGTGATAAGCGTCCGCTGCGTTGTTGTACAATCCTGCTCCCATTCCCGCAAGAATTGCCGCTCCCAAAACAGTTGCTTCTTCCACCTCCGGTACGCAAACCGTCAACCCAGTCATATCCGCTTTACTCTGCATCCAAAACTTATTACGAATTGCACCGCCAACTGCAATAATTTCGGTGACTCTTTCGCCAAGTCCTTGCTGCATTGTTTCGAGAACATTCATTAGTTGAAAACCAAGCCCTTCGATAATACTCCGAATTAATTCCGAATGCGTAGTTCGTGTGCTCAGACCAACAAAGGAACCACATGATCGAGGATCAACTTGAGGACAGGAAGAACCATCCAGATGCGGTAAAAACAAAATCCCGTCACAACCCGGTCGTGCAGCTTCTGCCTCACGAACCATGATGTCCCAATTGAGCGGGTGTAATTTGTGTTCCTTGACAATGGACGAAGCAATTTCACGGCGATACCATTCAATCATTTCTCCAGAAGGATTACCGCCCCAAACCATGTATGTATCAGGAATCACATGTGCTTGTGTTGTAATTCCCGAACGCCCCAGCGGAGTATCCAACGGAGGTTTCTTGGCGGCACAATCAACTGTTTCCCAAGTTCCCGTAATATTCAAAACAGTACCGGGCAAAAAAGCTCCAACCGGTAATGAACTGCAAAGATGATCGTGTCCGCCCAAAAAAACGGGAGTTCCGACAGATAAACCAGTTGCGTTTGCGGCTGGTTCCGTCACTCCGCCAAGAAAGGTCGAACCCGGTAACACCTCCGGTAATATCGACATAGGAATATGAGCAAGCCGACACATTTCCTCCGACCATGTTAAACGGCGTTGATCAAAAAGCATGGTACAGGATGCCATACTGTAATCAGTTGCGAATTGTCCGGTTAAAAGATAATTGACATAATCTTCGATCAAAAGCCACCGGAAAGTTTCGGCAAAAATTTGGGGTTCATTTTCTTGAATCCAAAGCATTCGCAATGCGGAATTAATTGCCCAGACGGGATTACCGCCGATTGAGTAGGTTTTTTCTGCTGTAATGGTTTTAATCCACCAATCGTATTGAGGTTGTGTTCGTGTGTCGTGCCAGGAGATGAGCGGATAGAGAGGAGTTCCATCTTCCCGCATGGGTAAACCGTCCATTCCCATTCCGGTTGTTGCCACTCCTTTGATTTTTGCCGGATCATCAATTTGGGCAACAGTTTCACGGCAAGCGGCGGCTGTTTCCGACCAAATTTCTGTTGGTTCCCACACGGTCCATTCGGGCTGTGCCGGATTAGGGTGAAACCGCCGCATCGGACGTGAAGCCCTCGCAACAATTGTTCCATTAAGATCATAAAGAATCGTTTTAATTGTCGTGGAGCCAAGATCAATACCAAGTAAAAATGTCATAAATATTCAAAATCAAATTTGTTATACGGTGTATCTTTATAAAAATTACTTCCATCATCATTCTGTTGAATTTTTTATATTTTTCATTTATGGATTTTTATGGATGTGCAAGAGTTGTATTTTACTGTTATTTCAGGTATAAAAAAAGCAGTGATCTGTTTTGAATTTTTTTTGAATAACGGGAGAACATTCCATGCAAAAACTATCTGATTGTTTTATATTGGCGAACGGTGTTTCGATTCCATGTATTGGTTTTGGGACGTGGCAGATTCCTGACGGAGATACGGTTACCCAATCAATTCTGAAGGCGATTGAGGCTGGTTACCGTCATATTGATACAGCGGCTGCTTACAACAACGAAAAAGGCGTAGGACGGGCGATTCGTTCCTGTGGTTTGAAGCGGGAGGAGCTTTTCATAACGAGTAAACTTTGGAATACGCAGCGTGGTTATGACAAGACGCTTGCTGCATTTGAGCAAACAATGTCTGATTTACAACTTGATTATCTTGATCTTTATCTTATACATTGGCCTGCCAATGCCAAACAATCGCAAGATTGGCAAAAGATCAATCAGGCGACATGGCGGGCATTCGAGAAGTTGTACAAGGACAAGCGAATTCGGGCGATTGGGTTGAGTAATTTTTTGCCGCACCATCTTGAACCGCTTCTCAACCAGGCGGAGATTCTGCCGTTGGTCAATCAAATTGAATTTCATCTTGGTTATACTCAGCGGGTGGTGGTAGATTTTTGTCAATTGCATCACATTCTTATTGAGGCGTGGAGTCCGCTTGGGCAGGGCAAGGTGCTTGCCGAACCCGAACTCATACGTATAGCCGATAAGTACCAAAAAACACCGGCACAAATTTGTATTAGATGGTGTTTGCAAGGCGGTATTCTTCCGTTGCCGAAATCAACAACTTCATCCCGAATTAGGGAAAATACGATGGTTTTTGATTTTGAACTTTCCGCTCAAGAAGTTCAAACGATCAATCAATTACCGCATTGTTGGGATTCAGGATTTTATCCGGACAAGATTGATTTCTAGTCCTCAGATTTTCGCAGATTATTTTTTCATTTCCGTCCGTCAACAGGGGCAAATCGGCGAGTATGCCGTATTGTTTAAAACGTTCCGGCGAAACGTTGACTACCTTTGGAGTCCATTGGTAAACAAATTGACGAATTTTCCGCTGATAGATTACCAAAATAATAATTCCACTGATCTATTACAAATTATTGTATTTAATATAAAAATAGGAATATTTTATGGACACAATGGAAAAGTTACGAAAAAATGGTATTTTTCTCAATTATGACGATATAGAAAATATATGTAAAAAATACCATATAAATGAACTCTCAATTTTTGGCTCGTCTATCCGTGATGATTTTAATGCGGATAGTGATATAGATATTCTTGTTTCATTTAATAATAATTCAAATATAAATTTATTTGATATTATGAATTTGGAAAGAGAATTTGCTCAACTCTTAAAAAGAGATGTTGATATCGTGGAAAAAGAGTCCTTAAAAAATCCAATTCGAAAAACCAGAATATTAGCAACACGGGAAATAATTTATGCCGCTTAATGAAAAAGATCTATCATATTTAATTGATATAGTTGATTGTGTTATGGATATTACTGAATTTACCAATTCAATATTCTATATTGATTTTGAGAAAGACAAGATGAGGAAATTAGCGGTTGAACGACAATTGGAAGTAATAGGTCAAGCCGCAAATAAAATAAGTAAAGAAACACAAAGTTTAATAAAAAATGTACCATGGGGAAATATTATTGGACTAAGAAATAAATTGGCACATGATTATGGAGAGATATTAGCTGAAAGAATATGGAATATATCAAAAACATTCATACCGGAATTATTAAATGAGATTGGAAAGATAGAAGAAATAAAAGAATATATTGAAAAAAAACGCAACTGCGAATAACAGGTCTGTCTATGCTTCGTTGCCGACGGCTTGGTTCGGTTGATTAGGTTGGTTAGGTCATTACGTTACGTTTTATTTCCGTGCCGTTGTTCCGGCGCATTTTGTCGGTTATGAAAATGGGTTGCCAAAATTAAAATATTAAAAGTATTATGGGAACGTCTTAAAACATCCCTTGTACTTTTATTAAAATTATGTTTTAGTATTTTTTTGTTTATATTTCACGCTGTCAAAAATTATTCTTTTGGTTTGTAACTGTCCAAATGAATTTAGGGAGTCTCGATTAAATAAAGGAATTTCTTACTGTGCAAAGTATGGTTTTCC
>JAITBS010000138.1 GCA_031283515.1 Planctomycetaceae bacterium | reverse complement strand
TGCGGTCGAAACTCGATACTGTCAACTTCCTGATCAAGCAGCGTTTCAATAAAAAAACGGGCGTTTTCCGTATCATCCATAAGACGTTTGAAAACAACATCGTAAATCGGATTCGCGATCACTATTGGGGGATTCATCGTTGAACTCCTAGTATTTTACTATGATGAGTTATGTAATTAATCGTATGTTCTTGGTTAAAAGGGTTATTTTTTTACTGTGTAAAGTATAATAAACTTTTTAAAATAATCGACGAATATCAGGCATAATTTGTGATTATTCATTAATCAATTTTATGAGTTCCGAATGAAGAGTTTTATTAGCGACGGCGCAAACTGGGGCTGGATCATTGAATGTGATTGGTGAGCCATTAGGTTGTGTTACAATTCCGCCTGCTTCTTGGACGAGCAGAGTTCCGGCGGACATGTCCCACGGATGACATTGGAACGACCAACTCGCATCAAGACGCCCTGCCGCAACAAACGCTAAATTCAATGCCGTTGAACCTGTCCGCCGAATCGCTTGGCAAACCGAAATCGCTTTTAAAAAAGTACGTAAATCAGGATCATTTTCTTTGGTCATTGTCGGAAAACTAACCGAAACAAGTGATTCACCCAATGTTTCACGTAAACTAACATGAATCGGTTTTCCGTTCAAAAACACTCCTTGCCCTGTTTCTGCCGAATAAAATTCCTCCATCATAGGATTATAAATAACAGCGCAAATCACATTGTTTTCGTAAAGCAGCGCAATTGATGTACAGAATAACGGTAAACCGTGAACATAATTCGTTGTACCGTCCAACGGGTCAACAATCCAACAATATTGAGAAGAACTGATTTTGTGATCAGAGGATTGATTTGTTGTATTAAAAAGTCCTGAAGTTGTTTCTTCGCCAAGAAAGCGGTGTTGCGGAAAATGTTCGAAGATTGTTTGTTCAATTACTTTTTGTGCCGCAACATCTGCTTCCGTAACAAGATCAAATATATTCTTTTTATGGCGGACATGAATTTTACCGAACATCGTCCGAAGAACTTCACCCGCAGACCGTGCCGCTGATTCGCAAACTGTTAAATAAGAGGAAGACATAATAATAATTGTGCTGAAAATGAAATAATTATTGAGATAATTATTGAGATAATTATTGAGATGATTATTGAAGCTGTTATTAAGATAGACATGGAAATGGTCATTAAATTAATTTCCGAGCGATTGGAGCGGAGCAGGAATTCTTCCGCCGAAATGGACAAATTCACTACTGGCTCCGATATTCCGAACCTCCAACACCGGCGAAGCACCGAAAAGACCCCCGAAACTGATTTGATCACCCGCTTGAGCACCGGGAACCGGAACCAATCGTGTGGCAGTAGTTTTATTGTTAATTACTCCGATTGCCATTTCATCGGCAATCAAGGCGGCAATTGTTTCAGGAGGAGTATTGCCGGGAATCAGAATCATGTCGAGACCAACACTGCAAACTGCGGTCATTGCTTCGAGTTTTTCGAGACTTAAATGTCCTTGAGCCACCGCGTCGGCTAAGCAGGAATCTTCGGAAACCGGAATAAACGCCCCGCTCAACCCCCCAACAGAACTGGACGCAAAAAGTCCGCCTTTTTTTACGGCATCATTCAGAAGAGCAATTGCTGCGGTCGAACCGGGAGCTCCAATTTGAGCAATACCGAGTGTTTTCAGAATTTCACCAATACTATCACCAACAGTTGGAGTTGGAGCGAGTGAAAGATCAACAATACCAAATTCTGTGTTCAAACGCTCTGCCACTTCACGCCCAATCAGTTCACCGACACGGGTTACGCGAAAACTGGTAATTTTAATTTCTTCTGCCAAATCGCCAAGAGTTAATTTTTTACCGTTAATTTTAGCGGCTTCGATACGGCGGCGCAAGCCGGAATCGACAACACCGGGTCCGCTCACTCCGATATTGATTGTTGCTTCGGGTTCTCCGGCACCCATGTATGCTCCTGCCATAAACGGATTATCTTCAGGAATATTGGCAAAAACAACCAGTTTTGCAGCTCCAAAACCTTGTTGGTTGGCGGTTGCTTCGGCGATAGCGGGAATGAGATTTCCGAGTTGCCGGATGGCGTTCATATTGATTCCTGCCTTGCGCGAAGCAACATTGATGGACGCACAAACTCGTTCTGTTTTCGAAAGAACTTCCGGCAAGGAATCCAAAACGATCTGAGCTCCGGCAGAAATCCCTTTTTGAACTAAAGCAGAAAAACCGCCCACAAAATCAACATGGCATTCGGCAGCGGCTTTGTCCAATGTCTGGGCAAGTTGCAATGCCGCATGACGGCCATGACCCGCCAGAATCGTAGCCGCCGGAGAAATCGCAAGACGTTTGTTCGTAACTGGAATACCGTATTTTTCGCCGATTTCGTCACATATAACAACCAAATTGTGTGCATAATCTATAATTTTATTGTACACTTTTCGGCAAAGTTGATCGGCACTGATACCGGCACAATCGTTCAAATTAAGTGCGAGTGTTACGGCACGAACATCAAGATGTTCATCATGAAGCATTCGGATTGTTGAAAGAATTTCATCTGTTCGAAGCATAATTTTGTTTGGTTTATTGTGTTATTGTGTTTGGTTTGGAACAATTATTTTTATAATTATTCGAGTAAAATTTTCGTAAAAACATTGAGTTATATGAAACAATTCCAATGGGATAGGCGATCTTTCGCCGAAAGGTTTTAAACAATAAACCTACGGTTGCAACGGTTGGTTTTGTTATTGTGTTGTGCGCCGTTGTTTGTCAATGGATATAGGGAGGCGGATCACCTTGAATGACAGCCAATGCATTTTCGGCGGCGCGTTGTTCGGCTTCTTTTTTTGTTGCGCCCCAAGCGGACGGGAAAACCTGATCATTGATTCGGACACTAATATTAAATGATTTACGATGTTCTGGTCCTGTAACTTCGAGCATTTTGTATTCTGGGGTGATGCCTAAATATTTTTGTGAATAATGTTGGAGGACGGATTTAAAATTATCGCCATCGTGATTTTGGAGCATTTTGTCGATTTCTTCCCGAAAGACTTTCAAAATGAAACGCCGTGCTTCTTCGAGTCCCTGATCGAGATAAATTGCGGCGATGAATGATTCGACGGTATTGGCGAAAATGGAATCGGGAACCTGTGAAGAACGTCCGAGTCCGCGGCCAAGAATGAGAAACTTATCTAAACCAAGCCGTTTACAAACCAACTGACAAGTTGCTCGGCTTACAACAGCTGATTTAATTTTTGTCATATCGCCTTCGAGCATATTGGGAAAGGTATCGAACAAATAATTACAGATGACATAACCGAGTATGGAATCTCCGAGAAATTCCATACGTTCATTGGAACATTGCGGCGAGTCTGCCCCTGACGAATGGGTGAGAGCCGTCCGAAGGAGTTCTGGGTTATGAAAAGTATAACCGATTTGTTTTTGACAATTTGTTAAAAAAGTATCCAAATCCATGAAGGGGGAACAGGGTTGGTGTCCGGACGCAACGAAAGTACATACCATTTTACTTTGGATATCCGGAACTATTTCAATTTCCTGTTGTACAAACAACAATCTCAATTTTTGCCGCCAACTTAACACGCCGTCAATAGTTTTATGACATTTTGTTTTCTATTTTCCGAGACGGCAGTCAAATGACAGTCAATTAGGTGATATTAATTATATTCTGTGCAAGGGAGTTAAACAAGATACTTTCGATACTTCAACTATTGGGGAGTATTCCCATTCTGTGCCGGTTTTGGGCATCTCTTCTGTCGTGATCTTCTTTTCTGGTAGGCGGTCTTTCGACGAAACATCGCCAACCTCAATAAAATCAAGATCGAGAGAGAGAAAAGAATGATAAAAAACTTTATCAATACCGCAAATTGTAGAACTACTTTGACTAATTGTAGCACTACTTTTGCCGTAAGATATCAGTAGTGATCTTATTTTTTATGGTAGCTTGAAAATTTGTTTTTTAAGATGATGTATTGTAACAAGTTACGTTTGTTGGCATGTGAAGGTCGTTTTGTTGGGGCGTCCAATGGGGCGAATACTCTGTTCTTAAAAAGTTGCGGGTACTTGTGTCCGATATTCGTGAGATGGTAAAATGCTCGTTAAGAGAGTTTACTCAATTCGGCGGTTGAATCTACTTCGTAATGGTTCGACGTTTGGCAATCACCAACACTCCAAACCACTATGCGGTTCGAGGTGCTAAAACGCTGCCTAATTCCGTTATAATTTGTTGAAACAATTAAAATTTGTTTTCGCAAATTCCACTAAAATGTTACTGAATAGTTACAAATTTTTACTATAATTTTACTTTACAGGAAAACAGTGTTTTATCGCAACGTTTTTTAATGGGTACAATTGAATACTTTGAGAACTGCCAAATATGTTATTAGACAATGAACACAATAACCTGAAAATCCATGAATGGATTTCTACAAATACTCAAAACGGCAAAATATCGGTTGTAACCGGTTATTTTACAATAGGAGCGTTGGCTTATCTTGCGAAACAGACGCAGAATAAAATTGATGAATACCGCTTTGTTTTGGGGGACATCGTTAATGATAACTCAATGAAAATCAGAACGCTTGACCTTTTGAGTGAAGAGATCAATGTTGACGCTGCTTTGAAATTGAGTCGTGTTGCAAGGGAAGCTGTTGCATTTTTGGAACTCGAAAAAGTACAGGTCAAAACTCTTGAACCAAATTTCTGTCACGCAAAATTATATCTGCACAAAAATAAACAGAACAATAATAACAAGGATGATTATTACATTTCGGGAAGTTCTAACTTAACCGAAGCAGGAATCGGTTTAAATCAAACGAATAACGTAGAATTAAATATTAGCGGAACCGGTATGGAACCAGTTTATAAAGAACTTTCCGAGTGGTTTGAAAATTTATGGAACAGACCGCAAGCACACAAAGAAAAAACAATTAAAGACGAAAAAGGAAATGAGAAAAAAATTGATTTCAAAAAATATCTGATTGAAGAAATTAAAAAAATCTTTGTCGAATATACGCCCAAACAACTTTATTACAAAATTTTGTTTGAACTATTCGGCGAAAATCTTTTGAAGGAAAAAGATGACGCGGATTTCAATCGAAAAATAGGTCGTTTGGAAAATACGGTAATTTATAATGCGTTGTACGAATTTCAACGAAAAGGCGTGTTGAGTTTAATCAAAATGTTGCAAAAATATAATGGAGCGATTTTAGCGGATGCTGTTGGTTTAGGAAAAACATGGACTGCTCTTGCTGTTATGAAATTCTATCAACTACAAGGTCATGAAATCATTTTAATTTGTCCGAAAAAGTTACAACACAACTGGAAAATGTATCTCAAAAATCAGGAATCGAAATTTGAAAGAGATGGTTTTGAGTATTTTGTCCGCTTTCATACCGATCTTACGGAAAGTTTAATGAGACGATACACGGACAGAGCCGATAATTTTTTTACCAATGATAAACCAAAACTTTTTGTGATCGATGAAAGTCATAACATGCGCAACGATAAATCGAAACGATACAAATATCTCACGGAAAATATATTGTCGAAGAACGAAGATGTGAAAATGTTGATGCTTTCGGCGACACCGATTAACAATTCTTTACTTGATATTCGTAACCAGTTTAAACTTATTGTTTCTGGAAAAGAAGATGGTTTTAAGGACAATTTGGAAGTCGGCGATTTACGTTCTATTTTTAGACATGCACAACAAAAATTTAACGAATGGACACAACACGATCATTCGCGAATCGGCGATTTGGTCAAACTGTTGCCTGATCATTTTTTCAAGTTGATTGACGCTCTCACTGTCGCCCGTACTCGTAAAATGATTGAAGGATTACAAAACAATTTGGTTTTTCCTAAAAAAGAAAGACCGATCAATCGTTTTGTAACGCCTACAAAAATAGGAAATTACAATAATTTTGAAGAATTGTTTGATCATTTTCCTCCGATGCTTTCAGGTTATCAGCCGGCTTTTTATGTTGATGAATATGATGATAAAAACGTGTTGGAAAATGAAAAAATGCGTGACCGTTTTTTAGTAAAAATGATGTACATTTTATTGGTGAAGCGGTTGGAATCGTCATGGTTTTCGTTTCGAAAAACTGCCGAAAAAGTATTGGAACATCACCAAAACGCACTCGACAAAATAGAACAATATCAGCAAACAAAGCAAAACAGAGGTTCTGACGATGAATTACCGTTATTTGATGAATCGTTATTTGATGAAGAGGATGAAATACAGGAACAATTAGACGATTTTGAACTTGGTAAAAAACGAAAAATAAAATTAATTGATATTGATAAAGCCGGTAAACTTGAAACATTTAAAAAAGACTTAAAAACCGATATAGAAAAATTAGACGCTTTGAAATCGAATTTAGACCGCTTTGCAAAAAACATTGAAAAAGAAATTAAAACGCCGGAAAATCATAAAAGTATTGATGATAAATTGCAGGATTTGATTGAGCAAATTAAAACTAAAAGAGAAAAATCCGAAAATAACAGCAATCCCAAAGTCGTGATTTTTACTGTCTATACCGACACCGCCAATTACTTGTATGATCAACTCAAAGCACGCGGTTTTGATAAGATTGCGTTTGTGAGCGGTGATCGTTCTGTGGTTTGGAATGAAGATCGTGAAACAAAAAAATATGAACCGATTTTGGAACGTTTTGCTCCCTTTACAAAACTTTTCAGAGAAAAAGAATGGAAATACACTCCATCAAACGAAAATTTGTCGTTGTTGCAACAATTTGAAGAATGGAAAAATTGGATTGCGGAAAATGATCTTCAAACACATAAAAAGTTGAATAATCCGATTGACATACTAATTTCAACAGACGTATTAAGCGAAGGACAAAACTTACAGGATTGCGATATGGTGATTAATTACGATATTCATTGGAATCCTGTTCGCGTGATTCAGCGTTTCGGACGTATTGACCGTCTTGGTTCGCCCAATGAAAAAATCTTCGGAATAAATTATTGGCCTTCGGAAAATATCAATAATTATCTGAATTTGCAAAGCCGTATCGAAAAACGTATGGCGACGATGAGATTAGCGGGTTCGGAAGTTCCCGAAAAATTTACGGATAGTTTTAACGAAAGGATTAAAGACGAAGAGTTGGAACGAAGGCAAAATAAAAAAATGTTGCAACAAATGGAAACAACATGGGATGATATTGAAACAGAAAAAACATTGGGGTTTGACAATCTTTCGTTAGAAACGTTCCGTCAAGAATTGATGGAAGAACTGAAACAGAATGAGCGATATTATAAATCATTGCCAAACGGAATTTATACCGGTTTCAAAATCGCCGACGACTCTTGCAAAGAAGAAGGAATGATCGCTTTATTAAAATCAAAATTTGCTGTTGAAAATCAAGCCCCATACGAACTGATTTATATTAACAAATCGGGAAAATCGGTTCTGCTCAACAGAAAAGAAGTTTTAGATGTTCTGGCGAAACACAAAGAGGAGATACGATTTGTTCCGGACGCTATTGAAAACGGCGATACAACCGAAATTCAAACGCTTTCCAACGCTCTTCTGAAATGGATGACAGCACAAGCACCAGAAGAGTCAATAAAACAAATTCATCTGTTTTCAGATGGTTCTGTTAAGCAACCAATAACAACAGGACAAATAAAAAATGAAGAAAAATACCAACCGAAAAACTTTGATTTAATTACTTGGTTCATCATTTCAAAATGAGCAATAATATGAATACAAATATGACTATTGATATTTCCATTTTCAACAATCAGGAACTCTTTACCGCTACAAGCAATTTTTTCTTGCAGTTGGGTATCAAGTTAAATTCAAATACGGCAATGTCGTTGCCCGTAAAAGAGTTGCTTGCGGAAAAATATCGCGAGGAATTTAATTGTATCAAAAAACTTTATTTTGCAGGTATTGTTGACAAAAGCGTTTTTGAAACAACGTTGTCCGATCAAAAATATACAATTGATGACGCAAAATCCATCGGCGGCAATGCGAAAAATTACGAGGGCTTGATGATTTTTGCTCTTCAACTCCATTGTCATCCGACAAGAACACAAATTGCTAATTTGTCGCGGGCGTTCAACATGAAATTGAAAGCAGTACCGACGGCGTTATTATTGAAATATGACAATTTCATTTCCCTTGCTCTTCCAGAACGATTTCTTTACAAACAAACTTGGCGTGATGGCGAAAAAATCGGCAAGGTGATTATTTTGCGTGACATTAATATCGAAGTTCTTCACGCCGGACACTTACGTATTTTACAGGATTTGGCAATTCATAAAGCAAGGAATTTCAATGAATTACACGAAACATGGTTAAAGGTTTTAGATGTAAATATTCTTAATAAACAATTTTTTCAGGAAATCTCCAACTGGTATTTCTGGGCGATGGAACACGTTCAGTTTCCCGATGATAAAGACAAAAATATTGAAACACGCAACGCAACAAATTTGATTCGGTTTATAACGCGAATCATTTTCGTTTGGTTTATTAAAGAAAAAGGGCTTGTACCGGAAAAATTGTTTGATCAAAATGAACTGGGATCAATTGTTAAAAATTTCAATAAAAATGCGAAGTCGACAAGTTACTACAATGCAATTTTACAAAACCTATTTTTTGCAACATTAAATCAAAAAATGAACGAACGTAAATTTGCTGAAGACGGCGATTTTGTAGTGAACCGTAAAGAACACGGAATCAAAACACATTATCGTTATGATAAATTATTTGTTATTGAAAAAACAGAAGCACAAAAATTGTTTAAACAAATTCCGTTTCTTAACGGCGGTTTGTTCGATTGTCTTGACAAGGAAAATCCTGAAACGAATAAAGTTGAATATGTTGATGGTTTCAGCCGCAATTCTAATAAGCGTGCAATAATTCCCGACTTCCTTTTTTTCGGTGAAGAACAAGCAACTGATCTCAATTCGGTTTACGATACGCGTGGCAGAAATTATCATGTCAAGGGATTGTTCAATATTTTGAAGAGTTACAAATTTACAATTACGGAAAATACACCGATAGAAGAAGAGATTGCACTTGATCCTGAATTGTTGGGCAAGGTTTTTGAAAATCTGCTTGCCAGTTATAATCCCGAAACGAAAATTACCGCACGAAAACAAACAGGCTCATTTTATACACCGCGCGAAATTGTTGAATACATGGTCGATGAATCGTTGATTGCGTATCTGAAAAATTACATTCTTTCAAAACAGTCCGGTGTTGAATCTTTTGATTCTCCACAAACCAGATTTTTCGGTAATGAACATAGAAAAGGACAATTGAAACTGGAACGAAAATTAAATCAATGGGCAGACAAAGAACAAGAGCTGGAAAATAGTTTGCGATTATTGTTGTCATATAATTTATCGAATCCGTTTGATGAGACCGATACGGCAACAATTATTCAGGCGATCAATAATTGCAACATTCTTGATCCGGCGTGCGGCAGTGGTGCATTTCCGATGGGAATTTTGCACAAAACAGTTTTAATGTTGCAAAAGCTTGATCCCGAAAATAAAAAATGGAAAGAGCAACAACGCGAAAGAATTATCGGTGAAAAAATTCTGGAATTGCAAAATGACAAAAAAATTGCGGCTCAATTGAATGACAAACAAGTTAGAGAACATGCGGAAAAAGCGGTAGAAGAACGGCTTCAGGAACTCAATGATATTTTTGATCGTGAATATAATTTTGATGATTATGCTCGTAAGTTATTTCTGATTGAGAATTGTATTTTTGGGGTTGATATTCAGACGATTGCAATACAAATTGCAAAATTGCGTTTTTTTATTTCATTGGTTGTTGATCAGAAAGCAAATGAAAAATTAGAAAATTTCGGCATTCGCGCATTGCCGAATTTGGAAACAAAATTTGTTGCCGCGAATACGCTCATTGGTTTAGACAGACCTAAACAACAAATGATAGGTTATCAATTTATTAGAGAATTGGAAAAGGAATTAAAAGAAATTAGAAGCCAATATTTTATTGCAAGTACAAGAAAGGAAAAATTAAATTTACAGGATAAAGATAGAAAATTGAGAAATAAAATTGCGCAAAAACTCACTGAAGAAGGTTGGGATGAAAATGTTGCTAAAAAAATTGCAATGTTCGATCCGTATGATCAAAATATCTCGACTGATTGGTTTGATCCTGAATGGATGTTTGGTGTAACACAGGGGGTTGATATTGTGATTGGAAATCCGCCGTACGTACAATTACAAAACAACAGTGGAGCATTGGCAAAATTATACGAACCATATCAATATGTAACCTTTGCCGCAACCGGAGATATTTACTGCTTATTTTATGAACGAGGTTATAATCTATTGAGAGATAATGGTCTAGTATGTTTCATAACGTCTAATAAATGGATGCGGGCGGGTTACGGAGAAAAAACTCGTAATTTTTTGTCTCAAAACACAAATCCTGAACAGTTGATTGATTTTGCCGGTGTAAAAGTATTTGAATCAGCAACTGTCGATACCAATATTTTGTTATTTACCAAAGAAAAAAACAAAGAAAAAACTAAGTCTTGTATTATCAAAAATCATGGTATAGAAGAATTGAGCGTTTTGGTTAGACAAAATACTACCGTTTGTAAATTTCATTCCGCTGATAGTTGGGTTGTGCTTTCGCCAATCGAACAAAGAATCAAAGCAAAAATCGAAGCCGTCGGTACGC
>JAITBS010000094.1 GCA_031283515.1 Planctomycetaceae bacterium | reverse complement strand
GTTTTGTTGTGTTTGTAATAAAAGACTAAACTGGTTTCAAAAACTAGTTTTCCCTTCAACAACTCCCGATGTATAACATGCGTCGGGAGTTGTTGTTAGTTAATAGTGATGCGGGATAGTGAATAGTTGCCGCAAACGTATAAAACGTTTCTGTTGTAATCCGCATACGGCACCATCAACTCTTAACTATCCACTCCAACTAAAACCCAATCTCATTACCTCATTCACACAGAAAATAATGAGGTAATAAGGTTGGCGTGAATGTAGGGTCAATGTTGTTACAGAGGTTGTTTTGTTCAGAAAATTAGGAGGCAATGAGATTTTTCGGTAATTATTTTATAAGAGTCATTTCTTTTTTTGCTCATTTTGATATAACTATATTTTAAGTGGGAACATTAAGTAAATGACTACAGAATATAGTAGCGAATGTTCTCCGTTTGAACCTATTTTGTTGCGTAAAATAAAAAGGAACGGTTTTACCGATTAGGGTAAAAGGCTGATTATTTTGTCCCCTCATTCGGGCAGGAGAAATAAAATACTTTGGACTCAATCAATACTATAAAATCACGTCTTACGTTGTTTTATCTGGACTACTTACAACATCATGATGTTTCGCAGTTAATTGAACAGACTGTACGCTATTACACACAACCAACTCTTCTTCGGTTGACCACTTCGAAACAAGTTGAGACTCGGCGTGCTGCCGCATTAATTCTTGGTTTTGTCGGAACGTATCAGGCGAATCACGCACTGGGAAAACGTCTTACTGATGACGACCGAAGTGTTCGGTTATTAGCCGAAAATAGTCTGAAAAACATTTGGCCCCGTGACGGTTCCGAACAACAACGGCATGATCTGTACGAAATTATGCGGCAAATCAGTCAACAGAATTTCGAGGAAGCGGTTCGGCGTGCGAATATTTTGTTGGAAGAATTTCCGTTGTTTGCGGAAGCCCGAAATCAAAGAG
Organism: Planctomycetaceae bacterium; assembly: GCA_031283515.1. GTDB lineage: Bacteria > Planctomycetota > Planctomycetia > Pirellulales > Thermoguttaceae > WRKP01. The sequence continues at coordinate 6,109 of JAITBS010000094.1, read as the reverse complement.
CGATTGCCTTGTTTGCGTTGGGAGCATTCCAGGATGCTATTGAGGATGCTGCTATTGTTCTTGACTTGAATCCGTATCACTTCGGAGCAGCAATCGGTATGGGACACGCTTATTGGCAACTCAAAAACGATGAACAGGCAATAACTTGTTTTCAACAAGCCTTACACATCAATCCAAGTCTTGAAACTGTTCGCCGCCATTTAGAACGAATTCAACATCAATCCAATAAACGAAATTAATATTCGTAACTGCTTCACACTGATTCCATTGTAATTGTCTATTTTATTAATCGCTCAAATATATCCTGCAAATTGTCCGCAGATTACGCTGATTTTCGCAAATATTTCGCCCGCAGATTGTTGGAGATTCTTTTTTTGATAATAACGAAACAGAAAAAAGGTTCGGGGATTTTATCAATTTCAATAAACGTTTTAAAAAATCTGTGAAAATCTGCGGACTAAAAAAATAGTAATCTATCAGTGGAATTTTTGTTTTTCTATTTCACCCCGACAGGGGTGTGATTTTCATAACCGCAGGTCATCGACCTGCGGAGGGACACCATCAACATTCCTCTGTCTGAAAGACAGAATTTTAATCATCGAAGGTGTGATTCGGATCGTTTAGTTTCGTCTTTCAGACGACGTTGAGGCGAGATGTTTACCGTAGGTCGCGCTTCGCTTGACCTACGGTTATGAAAATGCCGCCCCTTCGGGGTGAAGAAGAAAAAATAATTATTCCATTGATAGATTACAAATTATTTAGAAATAAATTCCATTTCATAAAATATCAGGATTATTCAACGTTCTATAAATATTGAGCGGTTTTGTTAGTATATTCTATCTCTGTTACAAATTAATCTAATGCAACCAGAACAATTAGGACCATTTCGAATTGGTCGTGTTTTAGGACGCGGCGGTATGGGAGCTGTTTATGAGGGAGTTCATGAACAAACCGGTGAAACGGCTGCTGTTAAAGTCTTGTTGAGCACGTTACAGGAAGACGACGAGTTACGTTTACGTTTTGAGGCGGAAATCGATACGCTTAAACGTCTGCGGCATCCGAATATCGTTCGTCTTTTCGGTTTCGGCGAAGAACAGGGAATGCTCTATTATGTAATGGAAATGGTTGACGGACCAAGTTTGCACCAAGAACTAAAACGACAACGTCTGTTTCAATGGCATGAAGTTGCTAAAATTGGTCTTGAAATGTGTTTTGCTTTTAAACATGCCCATGATCGCGGAATTACACATCGTGATATCAAACCGGCAAATATTCTTCTGGAACGTCAAGGAACAATCAAACTTTCCGATTTCGGAATTGCCCACTTTTTCGGCGGTCAACGTCTTACGGAAGTCCATTCGGTTGTCGGAACATTGGAATTTATGTCACCGGAACAGGCGTTGGCAAATCCGGTTAATGCACGTTCTGATTTGTACTCGTTGGGAGCAGTTCTTTATGCACTCCTTGTTGGGAAACCTCCGTTCACTGCCAGAAACTTACCCGAAATTTTACGCAAACATCAAAAAGGTATTATCGAATCTATTCGGTCAACACGGTTGGATGTACCGGATGAGTTGGAAATAATTATTTTCGACCTCCTGAAAATAAAACCGGAAGACCGGTCTCAACATGCGTATCTTGTCGCGAAACGGTTTCAATCATTGCTCCAAGCCTTAGTCGGACCGCCGGAACGAATTATTGTTAAACCAATGGAATCGGATTCACCAATGACGTTTCCAATGGAGTCGGTTCGTGTCCCTTACAAAGGTGATCAAGAACAAGATAAAAAAATCGGACACGCACGCGGTCTTATTATTGATAACGGAATTATTGATCTCGGCGGTTTGGTCAATAACGAACAAACAAATTTTATCAATCCGTTACAACAATCATTTGCTGAAGATTCGCCGGTTGCTCCGACAATGTCATTGGAAAATATTATGCCCAATGATATTTTGCCTCCGAAAACAATACCGCCGGATTCCAAAGTAACATCGCTTGCGGATTCTTTCGGACAACCGGGGAATATTGCCAAAGAAAATAAAACGCAGACATTGGAATTATCAACGCCGCTCTCCATAACAGACCAATCGGTCACTCAATCTTTTACATTATCGGATTCCCAACAACCGGAAATCATTTCTCCCAAAGAAGAAAAAAATATATCTCATTCACAAACCGATTCCGATAAAATTGATGTTTCAAAATTATCCCGACAACCGTCTTGGGATCTTTTGGCGGAAACCAATAAAACACCGGAAGATCAAAACAAACCGGAGAAAAAAAATGTTGAAACAGTTTTTTCTGACAATTTTCTGTATCATTCCCCGATACAACATGGTGAAGTGGTTCTTGAAAATGTTTATGGGATACGGCGTGCCAAAGATGAACCGCTTCCTGATATCAATGTTTTTGATGCTCTTCAACAAAATCGTCACGATAACACAGAACCGGAAGAACAACCTACCATTGAGATTGATTTATCCGCTTTCGGACATTCCAAAGAAACGAATAATTTAACGCACAATAAACTAACTGTTGACGGATTAACTGCCGGACATTTACCCGGACTTCATACTCCTTCGGACTATTCCTCTTCAAACCATGTTCCCTTAAACCCTGTTGCTTTAAGCCGTTCGGAGGTTCCGGGAAACATGACCGAAAAACCGTCCGAGCAGAAAAAAAATGTTGAACCTTATGGGTTACAAAATTCTGATATTACGGTTGTTAGTTCACGGGAACGCAGTTTAACAACAGATCATTCGGCATCGTCCTCTCATTTTACCGCAGTGAAAGACGAAGAGTTTGACACGTTTGGTAATTCGGCAACACAATATCGTCCGATTATTTCGTTACAAACTGTTTTTGCCTCATGCTGTTTGATTCTGATTGGGATTACCATCTATTATTTGTTGCAACCGGTTTCGGCGGATACATTGTACGAACGAATTAAGCAAACAATTAATGAAAACAGTGATAATGACGGAATTTCTTCTTCGGCACTTCGCAGTGCTGAAGAGGATATCAACCATTTTTTGTTAGAGTATTCACAACATCCGATGGCGGAACAGGTTCGGTTTTATCAGACAGAGTTAGACCTCGTCAAGCAAGAACAAATATTGAAACGGCGTCAACGGATTGCCAATTCCGAAACACCAAGTCCTATAGAACAAGTTTATATGGAAGCGACCGCTTTGATTAAAACAGACCCGGAAATTGCAATTATTAAATTAAGGGCAATAGTTGACGTATTTCATTCTGATAATTCCGATAATTTTAATAATTCCGACAAACCATCCGAAAAAACCGAAACAACTCTTACTCAAAACGGTTCTTCGGAACCGGCAAAAAACACCAGACGTCAACGCCCTAATCCGACCGAACTTTGTGTTGAATTGGCGACAAGACGTTTGGAAAAGTTAGAGAAAGAAATCGAAACAATAAACTCCGACCAATTTAAGGTTCTACGAAAACGATTGGATGATGCCAAAGAACTGGAACAAAAATCGCCTCAACGTGCCAAAGATATTCGTCAAGGAATTATTGAACTCTACCAACATCATCGCTGGGCAAAACCACTTGTCGAAGAAGCACAACAAAAACTGTAATCTATCAGTGGAATTTTTGTTTCTCTGTTGTTTTTTACCATTCCATACCGAGTTGAGCCATAATAAATGTCCAAATATCGGCGGATTCTTCAATTTGTTTACTGATAGGTTTACCGGCGCCATGTCCGGCTTTGGTTTCAATTCGGATGAACGTGGGGTTGTTACTCGAACTTTTCGCTTGCATTTCCGCCGTAAACTTGAACGAATGCGCCGGAACAACCCGATCATCATGATCTGATGTTGTTATTAAAATTGCCGGATATTCCACATTCGGCTTAACATTATGCAACGGCGAATAACGAAGCAAATATTCGAACATTTCTTTACTTTCTTCGCTGGTTCCATAATCGGTTGCCCACGCCCAACCGATAGTGAATTTATGATACCGTAACATATCGAGAACTCCTACTTGTATCACTGCCGCTTTAAAAAGATCCGGCTGTTGCGTAACAACCGCACCAACCAGTAAACCTCCATTCGAACCGCCTTGAATTGCTAATTTTTGGGGTAACGTGTACTGCTCTTTTACTAAAAATTTTGCAGCTGCTGCGAAATCATCGAATACATTTTGTTTCTGTAATTTTGTACCGGCTTGGTGCCATTCTTCGCCGTATTCACCGCCGCCGCGCAGAACGGCATGGGCAAAAATTCCGCCATGTTCCAAAAACGGCAATCGATAAGGTGAAAACGCCGGTCTGACACTGATATTGAAACCGCCGTAACCGTAAAGCAAAACCGGATTATTACTGTTTCGTAAAAGTCCTTTTTTGTGTGTCAAAAACATGGGAACTTTTTTTCCGGCAGAATTTTCATACCACACGCGTTCTGTTACATAATTGTCCGGTTTGAAATCAATACCGGACGAAAATAATTCGGAAGATTCTCCGCTTTCAATATCGCAACGGTAAATAACTGTAGGATAGAGATAGGAGGTGAACGACTGAAAAAATTCCGTTTCGTTCTTATTACCGGAAAAACCGGCAATTCCAAGTGTCGGCAACTCAATTTCCCGAAGCCTTTTTCCGGCTGCATCATAAACGTACACAACATTCGCCGCATCTTTCAAGTAAGTTACAATAAACTTGCCGCCGGCACAATGAACATTTTGAAGCAATGAACCGGATTCAGGAATAATATCGATCCAATATTCCGGTTGCGGATTTGCCGGATGAACCGCAACAAGCCGTTTATTCGATGCGTTCCGGTCAGTCAATAAATAGAAGGTATCACCCAAAACCGTAACAACTTCTTGTTCCGAACGGAAATCATTGACTATTGTTTGAAATGTTGCATTGGATTGTGTAAGACTCTTAAATTCCAGTGTGTTGCCGTAAGTGGATTCATTTTCGTAAACAAAAAGATAACGCTGTTCCAGATCGGTTATTGCGTTACGGTTTCGGAGCGGATGTTCGCGATCTTCACGAATTAAAAGATCGTCTTTGGGGTCAGTACCGAGTTGATGGAAAAAAATCTTGTGATTTTCATTTTTCGCGGTTAGTTTTTCATCTTCAGGCGGAGCGTCGTAACGGCTGTAATAAAAACCGTTACCGTGCCAGGCAATCTCGGAAAATTTCACCCAATTAAGTTGATCCGGCAATTTCTCACCCGAATCAATTTTCAAAACGTTTATTTCATTCCAATCCGATCCGCTGTGGGCGAGGGAATACGCCAGATATTTTCCGTCTTTGGAAACAACAGCATTTTGTAAACTAATTGTTCCGTCTTCAGAAAGTTTGTTCGGATCAAGCAAAACACGCGGTTGGGATTCCGGCGTGTCAAGAACATACAACACCGATTGATTTTGTAACCCGTTGTTTTTAAAGAAAAACCGTTTCCCTGCCCGATTCCATGGTAACGAATATTTCGGATAATTAACAACTTCCGTCAACCGTTTTTGAATATCATTACGAAATGGAATTGAGTTAAGATATTTCTCGGTCAACTGATTTTCGGCATTGATCCAATTGGTCAATTCCGGTGTGCCGTTGGTTTCCATCCAACGATAGGGATCGGTAATTGTTGTTCCGAAATATTCGTCACGCTGATCCGAACGCTTCAAGTCGGGATAATTAAAATCATTAGCCGGTAAATTCGGCACAAAAATAGCCGTCAGCATAATAGTAAAGAAAAAATTTGCCCGAAAATTAAAGAAATAAGAGATTGTCTTCATTTTGAATTTTTGTAATTATTTTTTTGTGAATTTTCAAATTTAAGAGATACTTTGGGTTGTCATAACTATAATGTTTAAATTGGCACAACAATTAATTTATATTGTAATAAGTTTTGTAATATTTCAGTGGAATTATTATTTTTGATTCTTCACCCCAAAGGGGTGGAATTTTCATAACCGTAGGTCAAGCGAGTAGTTGATAGTTGATAGTGGATAGTGGATAGTTCGCACGCGGAGTACTACCGTTTTGGTAATATTCCGCTTGCGACACTATTCACTATTCACTCATAACTATTCACTAATACCCCCCTTGTTGGGGTGAAAATCGAAA
>JAITBS010000068.1 GCA_031283515.1 Planctomycetaceae bacterium | reverse complement strand
TACAATTACCGATTGTAGCCCTACATTTACCGATTGTAGCCCTACAATTACCGATTGTAGCCCTACATTTACCGATTGTAGCCCTACAATTACCAATTGTAGCCCTACAATTACCGATTGTAGCCCTACATTTATCAATTGTAGCCCTACAAATGACACCTTTCCAATTTTTTTTTAACAAGGAGATTACTATTATGTCTCAATCAAATGGTTTCATGCCTCGAAAAGACGGTGAATTTCTCGCATGGGCGAAAACAATTTACCACGATTGTTCGGAAAATACTGAAGTATGGGAAATTTCGCCGGAGGCGATTGATCAAATTAGTGATTTGGTAGAGACTGCGGAGGCGGCGTATCAGGTCAATATCGACAAAGAATACCGCAATAAAGCAACAGCAAAAGCCAAAGATGCGGCGTTTGTGGCTTTGAAACAATTCCTTTCGGCGTTTGTGAATACGTTGGAAGGGAATTTGCTGGTTCCCGATGCGGCAATTGACGCAATGGGTTTGCGACCGCGGCACCCGCACGCCCATCAACCAATTCCGTTACCTGATGAAGCACCGGTATTTACGGCGGTGGTCGGACAACATCACGATGTTACCGGTTACGTTTCGACCCTGCAACACGGACGACCAACTCAATATCTCAAAGATGGAAAATATGCCGGCTTTGTCCTGAAATACCTTGTGGAAGGGGAAACGCAATGGCAAACAATTGTTTCCACACGTTTGCATTACACCCTCATTTTCTCCGATGAATATGAAGGAAAATATATCCGAATGCAAGCCGCATGGATTAACCCAAGAATTCAGAGTGGTCCTTGGAGTGAAGAAGTCAGGGAATTGATTAATTAGAGGGGTCGTTTTGAGTGAGTAGTTAAGAGGTCGGTAATCCATTTTCGGGCGGCAGCACAATAAAATACAAAATTTCAATGCTCCATCAAAAAATCTGACTGACAGTTTTTTGAATTTTGGAATCCGTATTTTAGGAGCAAAATTGATGTTGCCGCTCGGAAACTTTTTATAGAGAATCGTTAGTAGTGAATCGTGAATCGTGGTAAGTTCGCAAGCGGAGTATTACCGTTTTGGCAGTACTCCGCTTGCGAATTTCATTTTCACCCAATTTTTATTACGCCAATCATTCTATCGGCTTGCCAATGAGAGCATGGCAACTTGTCAAATAATTGAGTACACAACAACTTCATATTAAAAGGTATGGCAGGCACACCATTATACGAACGGCGTTTTAACGATCCGGAAATTCGTTGCCTGCCAACCAGCCTGCTAAAGAAAGAATGTTGTTGTTTAATACATTATTCGTCCTGCAATGCACTGTAACCTTCTGCACCCGTTCGGACTTTGACCACATTTTCAACATCGTACACAAATATCTTACCGTCACCGATGTTACCGGTGTACAAGACTTTCTTTGCCGTTTCAATTACCAAACCTACCGGAACTTTAGTAACAACAACTTCAACACGCACCTTCGGTAACAATTGAATGTCAATCGGAACTCCTCGATAAAATTCGCTGCTGCCCTTTTGCATTCCGCAACCCATGACCTGTGTTACCGTCATACCGGTAATATCAATAGCATTCAAAGCAGATTTGAGATCATCGAATTTGTTTTGACGACAAATAATCTCCACCTTTGAAAATTTAGGATGGCTCGGATCAAGCGGTTTGGCGGTAACAGTTTTCGGTACAGAATGCTCGACAGTCACCGCTTGAGCAAGCGGAACTCTTCCTTCTTCATGAGCAACAATACCAAGTAATTGATCGGTTATGTTAAAGTCCGCATAAGCACTGGCAAGACCATGTTCGGAAATGTCCAAGCCGCCAAGCTCTTCCGCTTTGGAAACCCGTAAACCAATCGTTGCCCCAAGAATACCAAACAGAATAAGCATCGTAATTGTAATCCATGCGGCAACAGTAACCACTCCAATAATTTGCGTAATAAGAAGAGCAGTGCCGCCGCCATAGAGTAAACCATGAAAATCGCCGTTGACTTTCGGATCTGCCAAAAGACCAACACACAATGTTCCCACCACTCCGCAAACTCCATGAACAGAAATCGCTCCAACCGGATCGTCAATATGAAGAACCTTATCAATAAATTCAATACCAATGACAAGAAATACGGCAGAAAGTGTTCCGACAATCGCCGCTCCAATCGGACTGACAACATCACAACATGCCGTAATTCCAACAAGACCGGCTAATACGCCGTTCAATGTCATCGATACATCCGGCTTGCCGTAACGAGCCCAAGTTATAAGCATGGTTACCGCAGCACCAACAGAAGCCGCAAGGTTCGTCGTCACAAAAATACTGCCCATCGAAGTCAATACTCCGTCTCCGGTGGCGCAAACGGTTGAAGCACCGTTAAATCCGAACCAGCCAAACCAGAGAATCAACACTCCCAAACAACCAAGTGCAAGGTTACTGCCAAGAATCGCACGCGGTTTGCCGTCTTTTGTGTATTTCCCAAGCCGAGGACCAAGAAATGCAGCTCCAATAAACGCTGATAAACCGCCAACCATGTGAACAACAGTTGAGCCGGCAAAATCGTGAAACCCCTTTTCGGCTAACCAACCGCCGCCCCAAACCCAGTGTCCGGAAACAGGATAAACAAACGCACTTAACACGATACAGTAAATACAATAAGTACTGAATTTTGTACGTTCCGCCATAGCTCCTGAAACAATAGTTGCCGATGTGGCGCAAAAAACAGTTTGGAAAATCAGAAAAACAACTCCCGGATAACTTCCGGCTCCGTACTGATTTTCAATGGCTCCGCTTGAAAATAAGTCGATTCCGCCAAAATAAGGCGAAACGGTTTCGCTGGAAAGATTCATTCCGGGAGCGAACATAATTCCGAAACCAACAATAGTAAAGAAAATCGTGCCGAGTGCGAATGTCAACACGTTTTTCATAACGATATTACCCGTATTTTTAGCACGGGTAAAACCTGCTTCTACCATTGTGAATCCTGGGTGCATAAAGAACACCAGAGCGGCTCCAAGAAGAACCCAAATGGTGTCCACAGACGAAAATTTGTCGGCAACCTCTGCAACTGTTTCCGAAACACTTTCAACAACTTCGATTGCTGAATCGGCTTGTGCAAAGATCGGCAAAAAAAACTCAAGTAACGGCATGACATAATCTCCTTTTGTTGGGGTTGATCCAAAAACACTCAACCGCTTCGCGGCTAAATTTCAATTACCTAACTAAAGGCATTTTCCATGCCAATTCAAAATTACATAAAAAGAAAATATGTAAATATCTGTTATTGCAAGAGATAGAGCAATAGACACAGTTTCAAGAAAAAACAATTATTTGGTGTTCATAACAAGAAGCGACAAATTTGTTTTGTCGATCTAGTAAAATTACAAAATTGTAATACCAATAATTTTATTACCGATTTGTCTGGTTTCATGTATTTTTTGCTCAAAATTGAAGGCGGTAAGTTATTCACGAATTTGACCGTTTCCGTAAACAATATATTTATATGTTGTCAGTTCTTTAATACCGCAAGGACCGCGTGCGTGGAATTTGTCGGTGCTGATTCCGATTTCTGCTCCCAGTCCGAATTGACCGCCGTCATTGAATCGGGTACTGGCATTAACCATTACGGCGGAACTGTCAATCCGTGTCGTAAATTCACGCGCTGAATTTAAATCCTTCGTAATAATTGTTTCGGTGTGACCATCGCTGTAAGAGTTAATATGATTGATTGCATCATCGAGTGAATCAACAATTTTAATGGAAATCACCGGTCCATGAAATTCTGTTTTGAAATCAGCCTCTGTTGCCGGAACAGCTTCCGGCAAAAGCGAACACGTTTTCGGACAACCGCGTAATTCAATATTGCGTTGCAGCAATGCGTTTGCCAGCTGCGGCAATAACGAAACGGCAACCGCCTGATGAATTACCAATGACTCTGCGGCATTACAAGTTCCCATTCGTTGGCATTTTGAATTGACGAGCACTTTTTCCGCAATATCGGGATCGGCAAACTGATCAATATAAACGTGACAATTACCCGCAAAGTGTTTAATTACCGGCATTGCGGCTTCGGCAGTAACGCGGCGAATAAGACTTTCACCGCCGCGCGGAATTGTAACTGTAATTTTATCTGCCATTTTGAGAAATTCACCAACTGCGTTACGGTCTGTCGTTTGGACGAGTTGTACGGCATTTTGAGGTAATCCGGTTTCTTCGGCAGCCTGAAACAAAATTGACGCCAGAGCCATATTGGAATGAATCGCTTCCTTACCGCCGCGTAAAATCACCGCGTTACCGCTTTTGATACAAATTGCTGCGGCATCAGGAGTAACATTGGGTCTTGATTCATAAATGAAAAAAACAACGCCAAGCGGAACACGAACTTTTTGAACTTCAATACCATTCGGACGAATCGTTGACTCGATAATATTTCCAACCGGATCAGGGAACATAGCAATTTCATGTAATGCCGTAACAATTTCACTTATTCGTCTGGAATTGAGCAAAAGCCGATCTATTTCCGCCGAAGTCAAACCCAAACCGGAGGCAGCGGCAATATCCTTTTGATTTTCGGACAAAATATAGTTATTTTTTTCTTCGATTAACTGTGCGGTACGTTGTAGCCAAGCGTTTTTTTGTGCTCCGCTGACTCGCGGCATTAAAAACGATGCCGCTTTAGCACGAACCGCCATGTCAAAACAGTATTCTGAAATGTTCATAATTAATAACTCAGTGTGTAAGTAAGAGAATTGTCGATTTGTGTCGCAAAAATACAGTGGAACATTATTGTTGACATTGAAAAATCTGCTCCCTTGTTGTTTACCGAAACACTCAAACCGTGTTTATCATATTAAATTTCTGTTTCTTGTCAAGCGTTTTTTCAAATGTATTCATAAAATCATTTGATAACAGAGTTCCACAACAACTGTTGTCGTCAATTATGGTAATGATGGTACCAAACATGTTTTAGAAGTAACTGTCTATTTTTAGTCCGAAAATTACGCAGATGTTCACAGATGTTGTCAGTTTTTAGTCCGCAGATGACGCAGATGTTCGCAGATGTTGTCAGTTTTTAGTCCGCAAATTCGTAATCTATCAGTGGAATCTTCGTCAATTTGTTTACCAATGGGCTCCAAAGGTAGCCAACGTTTCGCCGAAACGTTTTAAACAATACAATACGGCGTACTCGCCGACTTGCCCCTATTGATGGACGGAAATGAAGGACTCACTGCGTACAACACAATACTAAGCCCAACCGTTGCGACCGTGGGTTTATTGTATTGTATTGTATTATTTAAAACCCTTCGGCGAAAGGTCGCCTACCTACCGAATAGATACTAATACTCAGCGTCAACTTGACAATAAAAGGAAAATACGGTATCGTTATTTTGTTTTTCAGTTTTCCAATTTCCTTATTTTTAACCTTTAATTTTAGCACTTAAATTTTTTACATGAATCTTGTTATTGGTGGTACGGGTTTTCTGGGCGGTGAAATCGTCCGGCAACTTTTAGAACGTGGAGAAAAAGTTCGCATCTTTTGTCGTCGTCAACCGACAGAATCAAGTCTTGCGGAGATTGTTCTTGGCGATCTCTCCGACCGGCAATCATTACGCAATGCCTGTCGTCATATCGAAACAGTCTATCACACTGCTTCATTGCCGAGTATTTCGGTTCACTGGGAACCGTTTTACAAAACGAATATTGTTGGAACTCAAAATGTTATCGATGCCTGCCGTGAAAACAATGTTCGGCGGTTGGTTTATACGAGCAGTGCCAGCGTAACTTTCAACTGCCAATCACAAGAAGGCGTGGACGAATCAATTCCCTACCCAAAACATTGGTTGGCTCACTATCCGCACAGTAAAGCCATTGCGGAAAAAATGATTCTTGACGCTGTCTCATTAAATCATCAAAATTCCGATGTTCCGTTTTTGGCATGTGCCTTGCGTCCGCATCTGATTATCGGCTATCGGGATCGGCATTTATTTCCGCGTTTGTTTGCGAGGGCAAAACGTGGGCGATTGTTTCGGGTTGGCGATGGTTCGAATTTGATTGACATTATTTTTGTCGAAAATGCAGCGTTAGCCCACTTACAGGCAGCGAATGCCCTGACTGATTCTTCAAGTCCCGTCAACGGCAATGCGTATTATATTTCTCAGGGTAAACCGGTTAATTGCTGGAATTGGATTAACGAAATTCTAACAATCAAAGGACTCCCAAAAGTACAACAGTCCATTTCGTTAAAAACCGCATGGCAATTCGGTTGGATTTTAGAGTGTTGGTACAAATTGTTCCGTTTATCGGGGGAACCGTTGATGACGCGGTTCCTCGCCGCACAACTGGCACAAACACATTACTTGAATATCTCAAAAGCAAAAAAAGATTTCGGTTACGAACCAAAACTTTCTTACGAAGAAGGAATGGAACTCCTAAAACAAAAATTAAACAAAAATTAATCTATCAGCGGAATATTTGTTTTTCGATTTTCACCCCGACAGGGGTGTGATTTTCATAACCACAGGTCAAGCGAGTAGTTGATAGTGGAGAGTTGATAGTGGAGAGTTCGCACGCGGAGTAATACCATTTCGGCAGTAATCCGCTTGCGGCACTATTAACTATTCACTATCCACTATTAACTAACAACTGCCTCTATCGGGGCTAATGGGAAAAACAAAAATTCCACTGATAGATTACGAATAAAATAATCTTTTACCGAATTTCTTAGAAGTTGCCGCGATTATTTATTTTTCTTTGAACTTAATTTTTTCAATTCTCGCATCAAGTGATTGATTGCTAAGGCGTAATTTTGGATGGCGGTGACCATATCTTGACTTTCAACAGCTTTAACTGCTTTCTTTTCATATTGATTGGCTTCGTCTGACTTGATACTGAGTTGCTGTCCTTTCGTTGCCTCACGTAATTCCTGAAGAATTTTGGATAATGTTATGACAAATTCATGGCTTGGTGCACACGATGTTTTTGTGTAGGGAACTTTGCCGCCGGATTGTATGATTTGGAGGAACGGTGAACCTTCAAACAGTGATTTTTTGGTAAGCATTAGGAAAAAGCCGATCATGACGGCTGTTATTATGGCAAACAGGCTGCTAACCGGAATATTTCCTAAAATAAAACCGAAAATCGCTCCAATTCCCAAAAAAACGGTTGTTCCCAAAACGACCCAACTCGAAAGCGGAATTTTTAATTCTGCGTCAACTTCTTGTGTTGTGGCGGGTGATTCTATTGCTTGTGCGACGACAAGAGTGATATTATCGGGACCGCCGCGGAGATTGGCGAGATTGATCAATGTTTCAGCGGCGGTTTCCGGCAGAAAAACGGTGAGTAGTTCACCGATTTCACGGTCAGACACTTGCCCGCTCAAACCGTCACTACAGGCTAAAAACGTGTCGCCAATCGAAATTGGGTAAGGACCTTCCAAATCGACAACTAATTTTTCTGTTGGTCCGAGCGAACGGGTAATTTGGTTTTTGGGAATATAACTCGGTGCCTGATTGAACGGCAAATCCGTAACCATACAGACTTCCCAGACAAGACTGTGATCAAAGGTTAACTGTTCAATAATATGATCACGAACCCGATAAACCCGTGAATCACCAACATGGGCAATTAAAAGACCTTGCGGTAACATTGTGAAGGCGTCACAGGTTGTTCCCATATCGCGGTAAGCGTCTTCGCGTCGGCTTTTTTCTTTAATGATTCGGTGGGCGTCGTACACTGCTTGAACCAGTGCTTGGGGTGGTGATTCGCCGGTTCGTTTGAAATAACTTTGGACAACGGTTTCCACTGCCAGATGGCTGGCAACTTCTCCGGCAACATGAGCTCCCATTCCGTCGGCAACAATAAACAAATGTCCGCGATCTAACCATTGTCGGGCATTAGAGGCGATTTTGACGGCATACGAATCCTGATTATTTGCTCGCCGCAAGCCAATATCAGAGAGTGCAGTATAACGAACACCTTTTTTCCAATAAGCCGAATCCTGATCCATTCTGTGGTGAAAACAGTTGAAATTTCTGGTTTATCGACACGGCAACAACTCAACAGTTTCCGAAACCGGACTACCCAAAACCGGATCGGTAACACGATTAACAGTATAAAACCGTATAAATATTTCAAATTCAAAAAACGAGTTATCATTATAGTCGGAATCTACCGGTTCAATCAAGCAAGTCCCCAAAAATATTTTGTAATTTTGGGGTTTATGATTTGGGGTTGTAATGACAAGCAATCATAACCTCAATTCACAATCTTTTCATTCTTTGTCTGTGGGCTTCGTAAAACAGAATTGCCGCAGCATTGGAAACATTGAGACTATCGGCAATTCCGTGCATCGGGAGTGAAATAGTTGTAACATAATTTCCGTACCAAATATCAGAAACTCCTTCCGCTTCATTGCCGAGAACGATTGCTGTTGGTTGGCAGAAATTGTAATCGGTATAAGGAACAGTACCATCACAACGTGCGACGGCACAATGGATTTTATGTTGTTGAAGCCAGTGTAGTGCTGTAATGGAATCCATAGCGGCGTGTGGAATCTGAAAAACGGTTCCTAAACTACTTCGAATCGTGTTTGGATTGTAAAGGTCGGCAACAGAATCCGCAACAATAATCCCGTCAAGACCTGCTCCGTCTGCGCTACGAAAAATAGCGCCGGAATTACCTGGTTTTTCGATACTTTCCAAAACGGCAAGAAGAGGAACAGAAACAGAACAACTAGTTGTTTCAAATAATTTTGCTGATTCTTTTGGGATTTCGGCAACAACAACAATTCCTTCATTCCTATTACCAAAAGAAATTTTTTCAAGTAGCGTATCTGAAACGGAATAGACCATACTTGCTTGCAACACTTCTTTTCCAAATTTTTTTGAAAAACCGTCAATTATTTCTTTATTACCGAACACTTCAAGAATTTTAAGACCGCAACAGAATGCTCGTTCGATTTCACGAATTCCATCAATCAGAAACCGTCCTGAACGCCGTCGATATTTACCGTCACGTAATTTAATAACTTCCTTAATTTTCAGATTCGACGAACTGGTGATTTCGGTAAACATAACTCGCCTATTGTTTACAACGTGGTTATTAATTCTGGTAGATTGAATTAGTCAAAAAAACAGGAGTATCCTCAAAAGTGGAGTCATGGTATTTTTTTAGTTTTAAATTTTATTTTTGTTTCTCACACCTTGTGATACTTTTATCAAGGAGGATTTTCCACGACTATTCTGTTCAACGATAGCAATTTTTCTATTCATTGTCAAGCCGAAGTTATCGAAGGATATTTTTGTTATATGGATTCTTTCGGTGTAACCGTTCACGGTAATTTTTATTTTTTTACGTACCTTTATCGTGGTCATTTTATGTTTTGATATTTTTTTATTTTTGTAAGATATTGGGCGGAGGTAGTCCCTTGAGGAATGCGGCAACACAA
>JAITBS010000053.1 GCA_031283515.1 Planctomycetaceae bacterium | reverse complement strand
ATTAAGTTTATTGTTGTGGAGTTTCTTTTCCATACAGGGCTTCGATACAGATGGACGACCACGATTCAAACACCGAAAGATCTCGTAACATTTCACGAACCGGCACAAAACCGGATTCAATTAAATCCGGTTCGTTTGATATAACATTGGGCTCGGTCAGGTCAAAACAGTGAACAATTCCAAGATGTACGCGTCCGACTTCACTTTCATCGTCGTTAATCAAACCGACACAATGTTCTGTAAATTCCGAACCAAGAACAACTTCTTCACGAAGTTCCCGTAACATTCCTTCACGGTAAAAATCATGGTTTTGAACAGATTCGTTACGGTCATCCAATGAAAGATGGCCTCCGACACCAACACTACGTTTACTGTGGAGACGGCTTTCACCCATTCCCTTACCACGAACATATTGAAACAACCGAATAATTCCATCAGATCCGGTATGACAAAAAATCATATACGGAATCAATTGTTTGAAGTTAGGGTCTTTTTCCATTTCACTTCGCGGTCGAAACAAAACATTTTCCGGCGCCAGCAAAACCCGCCGATAACGTTCTACATCATTACAGCAAAATCCCTGAAAATACCCAATCTCATGAAATAATGTCGTCGGAACGACTAAAACTTGTTCTTCCATAAATTAATGTAAATAATTAAAGAAACAATTTTGATAAAAAGGGTTAATTTGTTGTTTACCCTTCATCCTCTTCTCCATACGTTGTGTAATAATACGGTGTTACTGCGGCAAATTCTGCTCCGCAAGTGTCCACCATTTTTCGGACAGCAACAATACCATGATCCTGACGTTGTCGGCGAACCCATTTTTCTGTTGTTCCCAAAATTTCCGCAAGCCGATGATCCGAAAAACCCAGCCGTTTCAAATACAACATTTTTTCGGGAGTGATGTCATCGAGTCGGCATCCTTCGAGTTCCACTTCCACCTGAACAAGTTCCAATATCTGTTCCAAAAACCATGGGTCAATTCCCGTCAATCGATATAAGTCCTCAATTTCCGCTCCTTGCCGCAATGCCGAAGCAAGTTGGTAAAGCCGATCCCGTGTCGGAACTCCAATTTTTCTGTACAATTCATCAAGAGAAAGCAACGAATCGTCTGTACTAAATAATCCAAAACGACGGTTTTCCATTGACCGGATTGTTTTATGTAACGCCTCTTTGAATGTCCTGCCAATTCCCATCGCTTCACCGACAGACTTCATCTGAATCGACAATGTTTCATTACCTTCCGGAAATTTTTCAAACGCAAATCGAGGAATTTTGACAACAACATAATCAATCGTCGGTTCAAAACAAACACTGGTTGTTTGTGTGATTTCGTTGCGTAATTCATCCAATGTGTAACCGACGGCAACTTTGGCAGCAATTTTAGCGATAGGAAAACCGGTTGCTTTCGAAGCAAGTGCGGAACTTCGACTGACTCGCGGATTCATTTCAATAACAACAAGCCGACCGGTTTTGGGATGTTGCGCAAATTGAATATTACAACCGCCGGTTTCCACGCCGACCGCACGAATAATCTTGATCGAATCGTCCCGCATTTTCTGATATTCACGGTCAGTCATTGTCTGAACCGGCGCAACAGTTATCGAATCACCGGTGTGAATGCCCATCGGATCAAAATTCTCAATAGAACAAACGACAACAACATTATCGTTTTTGTCCCGCATCATTTCCATTTCAAATTCTTTCCAACCGGCAAGAGATTCTTCAATAAGGACTTCGTGAACCATACTGGCAGAAAGACCACCCATAACAATTTTCTCAAATTCTTCTCGGTTGTAGGCGATTCCGCCGCCGGTTCCGCCAAGCGTAAACGCCGGACGAACAACACAAGGTAATCCTATAATTTCCAATGCGGCAAAGGCTTCTTCATGACTTCGCGCCAGTTCGCTTTTCGGAAGATCAATACCGGCGTTTCGCATCGTTTCACGGAATAAATCACGGTCTTCCGCACGACGAATAACATCATGGTCTGCTCCAATCATTTCAATACCAAGTTCGTCAAGAATTCCTGTTTCGGCAACTTGTAAGGCAACATTGAGTGCTGTCTGCCCGCCAAGTGTCGGCAACAAAGCATCAGGACGTTCTTTTTGGAGAATCGCCGCAACATGTTCCGGCGTAATCGGTTCAATGTACGTCCGGTCTGCTCCAACAGTATTGAACACCGCCGGATCCGTCATAATTGTTGCCGGATTGGAATTAACGAGAATGATCTCATAACCTTCTTCTCGTAACGCCTTACAAGCTTGTGTTCCGGAATAGTCAAACTCACAGGCTTGTCCAATAATAATCGGACCCGCTCCAATAATTGCAACCTTTTTAATATCTGTACGTTTGGGCATATAGGTTAATAATCCTTTTCTGTTCTTTAAATTACGTTGAATACAAAAAAAGTTTCGTACTACTTCAATTGTTTATTTTAAATAGTCCGCTGATTACACAGATTTTCGTTAATGATTTTAAATAGTTTATTGAAAAAAATTCGTAACTGTCTATTTTTGTGATCGTTTCTGCGGAGTGAACTGATATTTTTCCTACACTCTAAAAGGGCAGTATATTTTTTGTAAATCGAAAAAAATTGATCATCAATTACTTATGTTTTTAAAACCTTTTACTTTGTACAAAACTCTGATGATGTTGTCCTTTCAGGATGGAAGAAAATAGCATCAATCATTGGTGAAAGGTTATCAAAACAGATGGTTACAAAAAAATATTGTGTTTAATCTGTTCTCTTTTTGTTTGTTTCATTATTTTGTTTGTTTCGTATTCTTAAAAAATAATCTCTAAATCAGTACGTAAAAATTGCTTCAGTACCGCTGAGAAAAAATCCGCAACTTGCTTTAGGATTTTGTGACCATGTACCAACCGGCATATTATTGATTCGCACAACAAGCATTTTATTTTGTAACATTACCGCAAATTGAAATGCCCGTCCGTTGGGATAGGGATTCTGACGATTTACGACCGATGTTGTATTGCCGATTTTTCTGGCTTCAACCCAATCACCGTGTTGTTGTTCCATTTGGAGAATATCGCCTTCCTGATTAACCGCCACAACACCAAAATTTTTCTCGTCAACAAAATTGATAACAACTCCCGCTTGAAATGTGGGAGTATTTTTCAGAAAGATTGTAAATTTTGGTAATACTTGAGGATTACTGATTGCGAGAATACTGATTTTTTCTTTTTGAGCTTTGCCGGCAATTTGGTCGCTCTGATCTTGCCAATCGCCAAACGACCATTTGAATGGGAGTTGGTTTTTCTGTAACCAACGCCCTATCTCTTCAACAGTTACCGGTTTTTCCGACACAACCTTTTTCCATGCTTCAATAAACCATTGTTGTTTGGGAAAAGTCTTGTCGTGATTCTTTTCCCAAAGAGCAACCTGACGAAGAATCGCATCAAGAATATCCGGTCTCGCAACAATCAAAAAACGACCCAATGTCTCATACATCGCATAACAATGCAAAATTTCTTCGTGTGGATTTTTCAGAACAATTCCTTCTTTGAGAAACTGTTCTTGACTGAACATTGTTTCTAAAAAAGGTTGAATCAATTCCGGTTCGATAGGAGTTTCTATTTTTGTTCTTTTTTTAGCGGGTTGTTCGGTAAGTTCTGCTGTTGCGGTTGTTTTGGGGGAATTATTTTTCAAAAATGTACGAAAACGAAGTAAACCGGTTAACCCGCTGGCAGGTGTATCAAAAGGCTGAATACGAGGCGGAACTCCAATAACCAATTTATCTCCGTTCCAAACATGATTTTCGTACGATTTTGCCAACCCCTCATGAAACCACGAAGGGTAACAAATCCCGCCGCCGGGAAGAAAATTATGCATATAATAATGAGTAGTTTCGTGCAAAATGATTTCCCTTGTACTTTGCAATGACCAAGAACGTATCATGTAAATTGAATTGGTTTTCGTTGTAAAAAAGCCGGCGTAACCTTCATCTTGGGGTTCGATTTTGTCAAACCGACATTTGGTTTCATAACCGGTTCGGTCATTAAAAATGAAAATCCGGCATTTGGGAATAACACGGTTTGGATCGTTGTAATCGACTTCGCGTTTCTGGGAAACCGTCAACTTTTGACCGTTGGTTTCTGCTTTTTGTTGTTGTTCCAGTTCATCGGCAACACGTTGCGGAGCATATTTTTGAAACGCTTTATCAAGTAAGACGCAAAGCCGTTCGACAAGAACACCTACTTCTTTTGCTGTAGGACGGCGGTGTTCTGTCGAATGTTCCATGATTATCTCAAAATTCCGTGTTTCAACCTTGTCAACTGAAAGATGATCAATCGGATTGTTCTGTGCTAAAACAGAAGTATTGAGAAAAATACCAAACAGTAAAATGTAAATAAGAACAAGAAAAAATTGCCGTAGCATAAACTGTTGTTACCTTATCTCAAAGAATATGGAAATCATACATCAGTGCGTAATGGACATTTAATATACACTTTTTGATTCTTTTGTAAATGTCCGTTTGAGAGATTCCGGTCAAATAAAATGGAAACAGTCTTATTTAGTATTGATTTTTAATATTTTATAAATCTTTTTATTTCAACGGGTTATAACGAATATTCCGTCGTGAAAATTTTTTTGGTGATTCAAAACAAGGACTTTTTTTGAAAATGGACTCATTAAAAAATGATGAGATGATTTTTTGTAACATATCAGTGGAATTATTATTTTTTATTCTTCACCCCGAAGGAGTGGTATTTTCATAACCGTAGGTCAAGCGCAGCGCGACCTACGGTCAACATCTCTCCTCAACGTCGTCTGAAAGACGAAACTAAACGATCCGAATCACACCTTCGATTTTTAAAATTCTGTAATCTATCAGTGGAATATTTGTTTTTTACGTTTATGGACTTCATCTGTTTTTTTCTTTCGCCCCAACGGGGCAATGGATTAGTGAATAGTTATGAGTGAATAGTGAATAGTGTCGCACGCGGATTATTACCAAAACGGTATTACTCCGTTTGCAACACTATTCTCTATTAACTATACGCGGATCTTTCAGGGCGAAATCGTGTTCCCCACAGGAAACTGTTGACATACACTGTCTCTGAATTCTATCTCCTCAGTGGTTGGATAGCCGGTTTTAATCAACATCAACTCACAATACTTTGTCTATTCATAATATTTATTTTTGAAACAAATTTAAGATATCGGAAAAATTTGGATATTCTGATATTACCCCTGTAAGGTATTTATGTTTAAGAATAAAAATCAACCGAATGACAGCCTGAAGCATCTATTTTATTTTGACCGTTGCCGGATTACTTGCCATAAAAAATTTTTTATGATACCATGTTCTTTATATTTTGAAGATACTTTCAAGTTTGATTTCTGTTTTTTTTAATAAGATTGCAAGATTTATATGTTACGAATTTTGTTTTTAGCGGTATTTTGTTTAATGTTGTGTTCTTTTTCTTGGGGAGTTGAAACGATGCAGAAAGCGACTTTTGCGGGCGGTTGTTTTTGGTGTATGGTCAAACCGTTTGATCAATTTGACGGAGTAGAATCTGTTACGGTTGGTTATACCGGCGGAATAGTACCCAATCCGACCTATAAAAATGTTTGCAGCGGAAAAACAGGACACGTTGAGGCAGTTCAAATAATTTTTGATCCGAAAAAAATTTCCTACGAACAACTTTTGACGTTATTCTGGCGGCAAATTGATCCGACCGACGATAACGGGCAATTCAATGATAGAGGCTCGTCATACCGGACAGCCATTTTCTATCATAATGAAGAACAAAAACGGTTAGCCGAAATCTCACGCAATTCACTCGAAAAAGAAAAACGGTTTTCAAAACCGATTGTTACAAAAATATTGCCTGTTGCAGAATTTTACAAAGCGGAAGCGGAACATCAGAATTTTTACAAAACAAACTCAGAACATTATGAACGTTACGCTCAAGGTTCAGGGCGAGTCAATTTTCAGGCGAAAAACTGGGACAAAAATAATCCGAATCGAAAGGAACTTCAGAAACGATTGACGAAAATACAATTTGACGTTACACAAAATTCGGCAACCGAACCGGCGTTCAATAATGAATATTGGAACAGTAATTCTGAAGGAATTTATGTTGATATTGTTGATGGAACACCGCTTTTCACGTCGAAGGACAAATTCAATTCTCAATGCGGCTGGGCGAGTTTCAGTAAACCAATTGCCGACACGCAAATTATCGAAAAGGCTGATTTTTCGCACAGAATGAAACGGCTTGAAGTCCGTAGTTTTTCGGCAAACAGTCATCTTGGGCATGTGTTCAATGACGGTCCCAAAGAATATGGAGGACTTCGTTATTGTATCAATTCCGCTGCAATTCGGTTTGTTCCCAAAGAGAAAATGAAAGAAGAAGGTTACGGCGATTTGTTGCCGTTACTAAAATAAAATTATTGATCACTTTAACTTAAACCTTTTATCCTTTTAACAATCATGCAACGATTTATTTTATCAACTGTGTTGTTTTTTACATTTTTGTCCGTTTATACGGCGAATGCGGTTTATGCAACAGAATCTGCGGACAAAGAAAATCCGATTTCTGTTGCGAATGAACTTATTGATCAAGGGCGTCACAAAGATGCTCTTGATCTGATTCGTTCTTACATTCTTGATCCGAAAACGGCGAAAATAGAAATTCCTGATAAAGAAATGACCATCACTCTCGTTTGTCGGTTGTTACAAAAACTTAACCGTCTATCCGAAGTTGATGACTTTCTCGAAAAAGCGGCGGAAATTCATCAGATGGATTGGAAAATATTGAGCCGTATTGCATTAACTTATACCAATGTGATTCAACATAGTGGTTACATTATTGACGGAAAATTTCAACGGGGACAACATCGCGGCGGCGGAAAATGGGTTACAATAACCGAGCGGGATCGAGTTCGTGCATTACAGTTGTATGTTAAGGCGATGCCGTTGGTGTTGAAAGATAATGATAAACAAAAAACCAGTTCGTTTTTTCTAGCGTTTGCCGATGCAATAGGAGAGAATAATCGTTTGAGAAATACCGCGTGGAAATTACAATCGCTCACCGATTTGAATCTCTTACCTGATTACGAAACACAACAATATTGGAACAACAACGTTTCAAAGGCTCCGGTTGATGCTGAAGGTAACCCTGTTTATTATTCTGTTCCGGAATCGTGGGAAACAGCGAAAAATGATGGTGAACGTTGGCGTTGGCTATTGAATCAGGCGGAAAAACAATATCCTGATTTATGGAGTGTCATTCTGTCACAACGGGCACAATTCTGTCAATCACAATTTGGCGAACAAACGTTGCAAACATTTAATTTTTTCCGTAACAACTTAGAAGAATCAGAAATAACCGCAAGTATTTTGAATCTTGAAACGCTTGGCGACGACGAAACAATCGCTCAATTGGCGACCGGTATTAAACGTTTCAAAATGCCGGACGAATTTAATTATATCGCCTTGTATAAGAAAATTCAGGAAACCGGCAATGAAGGTAATGAATGTAATGCCGCTCAATCTCTTGCGGATATTTACAAGAATCGCCGGCAATTTACACGATCTGCTGATTGTTATAAAAATTTGATTCGAAAATATCCCAGCGGCGAAATGAAGAAATACTGGCAAGATCAACTTGATCAGATTATCGGTAACTGGGGACGTATTGAACCAGCCGGATCGAAAGTTGCCGGACTTCATGCGGAATTGCGGTATGTTTTTCGCAACGGTAAAAAAGTTACTCTCACGGCGCATCGGTTAGATGATAAAAAATTGATTGATGATGTTAAAGCGTATCTTCAATCAAAACCGCAAAAAGTAGATCATAACAAATTACAGATTGATCAAATTGGTTGGCAATTGATTAACGGTGACGAAAAAGAAAAATTGTACAAAAAATATATCGGCAAGGAAGTTACGAAATGGTCGGTTGAACTTCAACCTGCCGAAAAACATTTTAATTGCGCAACAACGATTTTCGTACCAATTCAACAATCCGGTGCGTATTTTATTCGTGTCGAAATGGAAAACGGTAATACCGACTTTGCTGTTCTTTGGCTGAATGATACGGCGATTGTTCAAAAACAACTGGATCAAGCCTCACTCTTTTTTGTTGCCGACGCCGAAACCGGACAACCTATTGCCGGTGCTGATGTTAAATTTTTCGGTTACAAAATCGAATACAAAACTTCTCCGGCAGCCAATAACCGTCAACGTCAAAATCCCGAACCGGTTTGGACGTTTAAAAATGTTACTGAAAAAACCAATGAAAACGGATACGTTTTTCTCGAACGAAAACAAGACTACTTAGACAACTTCTCTTGGCTTACAGAAGTAAGTGTTCCGGAAAAAGAACGTTTCGCTCATTTCGGTTTTAATCACATTTGGTTCAATAATTATTATGATCATCAATATAATTTTGTTAAAACATTTGTGATCACGGATCGTCCGGTTTATCGTCCGTTGGATACGGTTAAAATCAAAGCGTGGGTTGGTACGGCAAAATATGATTTGCCGGAGACAAACGAATGGGCTGGCAAGATAATTCGCTACGAAATTTACAATCCGCGTAATGAAAAGATTACCGAAAAAGAAAATGTTACACTTGATGCTTACGGCGGAATGACGGCGGAATTGGAATTGCCGAAAAATGCAATGCTTGGTAATTACCGTATCGTCATTCAAGGTCAACGGATTTCCGGTCAAGTCGGAACATTCCGTGTTGAAGAATATAAAAAACCGGAATATGAAGTTATCGTCGATGCGCCGAAAGAACCGGTAAAACTCGGTGATAAAATAATTGCAACAATTCGAGCAAAATATTATTTCGGTGCTCCGGTAATTGATGCAACGGTAATTTACAAAGTCTTGCGTGAAAAAGCAAACGATCATTGGTATCCGATACGTTATTGGGATTGGTTTTATGGTTGCGGATATTCTTGGTTTGCTTATGATTCACCGTGGCTCAACGGTTGGTCACGCTGGGGTTGTTCACGACCATTGCCGTTTTGGGGGCATCATTATTCGGGAACGCCTGAAGTTATCGCCGAACAGGAAGTCAACATCTCCGAAGACGGAACCGTGAAAGTTGTTATTGACACGGAAATGGCAAAGGCAATGTTTCCGAACGATAATCAGAAATATACGATCACGGCGCAAGTGATTGACCGATCACGCCGAACGATTGTCGGAACCGGTAACGTTTTAGTGTCGAAAGAACCGTTCAAAATTTATGCGTGGACTGACTGCGGATTTTACAGACCGAATCAAAGAATCAACGCAAGTTTTCAAGCCAGACGTTTGGACGGTAAACCTGTTAGCGGAAACGGAAATGTAAAATTGTACAAAATCACTTACGAAAATAATAATGTAAACGGTAATATACAAACAGTTGCTCATGAAAGCGAAGTTCACACCGAAATAGTTACATTTAATGAAGACGGTTCCGCACAAATAATTCTCAACGCCGCAGAGTCGGGACAATACCATATTTCTTGTACGTTAAACGATCAAGAAGGCGGGTATGTTTTCAGCGTTTATGAATCAAATAATCAACAAACCTCAAATCCGCATTCCGAGTCTTTTAAGTACAACGCACTCGAACTGATTCCCGATAAAGCGGAATTTGTACCGCATGAAAAAGTTACGTTAAGAATCAATACGGAACGTGAAAATTCATTTGTACTTTTATTTGCAAGGGCGTCAAACGGTGTTGTTTTCAGACCGCAATTGTTACGGCTCAATGGAAAATCGCACGAAATTTCAATCCCTGTTGAACTTTGGGATATGCCTAATTTCTTTGTCGAAGCATTAACCGTTTCGGGCGGCGAAGTGATTAACGAAACGAAAGAAATTGTTGTTCCGCCGCAGAAAAAGGTGTTAAATGTTGAAGTGAAACCGTCCGCCGAAACATACAAACCTGCCGAAAAAGCAAAAGCAAAACTTATCGTAACTGATTTGAACGGTAAACCGGTTACGGGACAAATTGCTGTTTCGATTTACGATAAATCGGTCGAATACATTTCCGGCGGTTCCAATGTCGGCGATATTAAGGAGTTTTTCTGGAAATGGAGACGGCATCATTCTCCTTATTTTGCAACAAATTTAACCC
>JAITBS010000051.1 GCA_031283515.1 Planctomycetaceae bacterium | reverse complement strand
ACGAGTCCGCAGGTCGATGACCTGCGGTTATGAAAATCGCACCCCTGTCGGGGTGAAAATCGAAAAACAAAAATTCCACTGAAATATTATAAAATTTCGTGTATTTCGTGTTTTTTTGTGTATTTCGTGTTCTAAAAAAATTCCACTGAAATATTACAGTTTATCGAATATAATTCCCGTACCTTTTATTCTGCTCTCTTTTTGTCATATTTTATTATTTTGTCTGTTTCGTAATTCTCAAAAAATAATCTCTAAAAAATTGCGGACAAAAAATCTGCGAACATCAGCGTAATCAGCGGACTAAAAAATCTGCGAACATCAGCGTAATTTGCGGACTGAAAATCAATTATTTTACAATTTACCGGATTTCCCGTAACCCTGTCTTGTAAGGAGGACAAGCATTATAGTATAATTGGGCTGGTTATTGGTCTCATGGTTTAATGTCAACCCAAACCTCAGACCAAACATTTTTTCCATATCACTTTGAGCAACCAACAAGGAATAAATCATGAACGGTTACGAAAGAGTTCGGGCAACTTTAGAACGACAACCAACAGATTGTTTAGCGTTTATGCCGATTACGATGATGTATGCGGCGGATCAAACAGGTATTCCTTATGGTCGTTATGTTACGGATTATCGGTTGCTTGTCGAGGCACAATTGGCAACAGCAGAGAAATTCGATATTGACCATGTTTCTTGTATTAGCGATCCGGCAAGAGAAACCGCAGATTGCGGCGGTACTATTCATTATTTCGATGACCAACCGCCGGCAGTTGATGAATCCAACGCATTTCTTACAGATAAAAAATTGCTGAAAACACTTTCTATTCCCGATCCTCTTCGTGAAGGCAGCCGAATGAATGATCGGGTTCAGGCGGTACGATTATTTGCCGAAAAAGTCAAGGGGAAATATTTTATTGAAGGTTGGGTGGAAGGTCCCTGTGCCGAAGCCGCCGATCTTCGCGGAATCAATAATTTGATGACTGATTTTATTGATGATCCGCAATTTGTACAAGAACTTTTTGGGTTCAATGTCCGTATGGCGACTGCTTTTGCTCAAGCCCAAATTGACGCCGGCTGTGATATTATTGGTATTGGCGATGCTGCGGCATCCTTAATTGGACCGCGTCTTTACAAAAATGTTGTATTTCCGTTTGAAAAATTGCTTATCGAAAATATTCATGCTGCTGGTTGTCGTGTTCGGTTGCACATTTGCGGCAATATCAACCGAAGTTTGACGGATATTGGTCAACTTGGTTGTGATTTGGTTGATCTTGATTCGATGGTGTCGGTAGAAAAAGCACGGAAAGAATGTGGTGAGCAACAGGTTTTGGATGGCAATCTTGATCCGGTCAAAGTTTTGCGAAACGGAACACCGGAACAAATTCAAACAGCATTAACCGAATGTTCCCGCCAAGCTGGTATGAATTACATTGTTGGAGCCGGCTGTGAAGTTCCACGCGATACGCCGCACGAAAATCTCCTGACAATGCGTAATTTTGCCCGTGAAAATAAACGCCCCCTAAACTAATCTCAAAATAATCAGGAATTCTATACTATTCCAGCTATTCAGTAACAATATCTTGCAGGCTCGACAAAGATCGAATGTTGGCGAAAAACTCGAACCATGCTCGAACTATCGAGAATCCAATAAACTCGCCGAAACGGATAATCCTAAAAAAGATTCCGGTGTGTTTTTTAATGCATACTACAAATAATAACGATTTATAAAATTTACAACAAATCCAATTCTCACTTGTGTAGATACTTTTGCTGTTTACGGACGGCAATTGAAAACACAAAACTGGGCGTCATTACAGATCAACTGTTGCAACGTTTCGGTGAAATGCCGCCTGTCATAAAAATAAGATCTCTACTGACATAATTACAATTAAAAAGATAAATTTAATAAATCTTGTCGGAAGTGTTGCGTTCATGTTCAAAAAAAGTATAATGTCGGAGACATGAGTTTTACAGATCATGGCATTATCGGGAGTAGGAAATTAGGAATAACTCACGAAAAAATACATTAGAATCCTTAATTTCTTTGCAACGATTGGACGTAAATAGTTACCAAATATTTTATTGAATATCCGATATCTCATTCTTTAATCATCACCGAATATCACCCATATTAATATGGAATAGGATTCGGGGATTTATAAAACAAAATTATGCAAGTATTGATTGTTGACGACAGTAAACTCGCCTTAACGGCATTGAAAGGTCTTTTGACAAATGCCGGTTACGAAGTTCTAACCGCCATGAATGGTCAAGAAGGTTTGAAGGCTCTCGAAGGAAGTGCTTGCCGTATGGTGGTTTCCGATTGGGAAATGCCGGTAATGAATGGTCTTGAATTTTGCCGTGCTATACGTGCAGAAGAATTTACCGGTTACGTTTATTTTCTGCTGCTCACCTCACATGGATCATTGGACGAAATGGTTCAAGGACTTTCCGCCGGTGCTGACGACTTCATCGCCAAACCGTACAAACCGGATGAAGTCTTAGCCCGACTTCGTGCCGGTGAACGAATTCTCTCGCTCGAAACCCGCGATGTCGCCATTTTCGCTCTGGCAAAACTCGCCGAATCACGCGATGTCGATACCGGTGCCCATCTGGAACGTGTTCAATATTACTGCCGCGTGTTATCACAACAAATGGCAACTCTCGAAAAATATCAAGAAATCATCGACCCAGAGTTTATACGTCTGATGTTCCAAACCAGTCCGCTTCACGATATCGGAAAAGTGGGAATTCCCGATTCGGTTCTGCTAAAACCCGGAAGACTCGATCCCAATGAATTTGAAATAATGAAAACTCACACAACTATCGCCGCCCAAACCCTCGACGCCGCTCTCAGTAAATTTCCCGGCGTCTCCTTTCTCAAAATGGCACGCGATATCGCCGCAACTCACCACGAAAAATATGACGGCACCGGTTATCCTAATGGGCTAAAAGAACAAAATATTCCACTTTGCGGACGAATTATTGCCCTAGCCGATGTTTATGACGCCTTGATCTCCAAACGTGTGTACAAACAAGCCTTCACCCACGATTCTGCAAAATCAGTCATTCTTGAAGGAAGTGGTAAACATTTCGACCCCGATGTTGTCGAATGTTTTTTAGCCCGCGAAGATCAATTTGTTAGTATCCGAAAACGGTTTTCCGAAAATGAAGATGAAGACGAATAAAATAAATTACTATTGCCATTAAAATTATGATTTCCATTTTAATGCTGCAAGACTTATTGGACGAACTCATTTATGTTTGTGCGATGTGTCAATGTGTGATTTATCGGTTTATTCCTGTTCAAAATTATGAAATACGCAATTATTATTCCAGATGGTTGTGCAGATTGGGCGGTTGAATCGCTTAATGGTCAAACACCCATGCAGGCAGCACAAACTCCAAATCTTGATGCACTGGCAAAAACAGGAATAGTTGGACGTAATCAAAATGTTCCGGTTGGTATGCTGCCCGGTTCCGATGTGGCAACACTCGGGCTTCTGGGGTACAATCCGTCACAATACTACACAGGACGTGCACCTCTCGAAGCTGCGGCACAAGGTATTGAACTTCAAAACGAAGATTGGGCAATTCGATGTAATCTCGTAACAATCGAAAACGGCATCATGAAAAGTTTTACCGCCGGACATATCTCTTCCGACGAAGCAAAAACACTTATTGCCGTATTAAATAATGAAATTGTCCCAACTTCACCAATCAAACTTCAGTTTTATTCCGGTGTTAGTTATAGAAATCTCCTTATCGCACGAGAGCAGGTTCCGTTGTCAAGAAACACCCAAACCTATCCGCCACACGATTATACAGATCAAACAATCGATCATGTTTTACCGTCCGGCGAGGGAAGTTCGTTTCTTCGCAACCTGATGGATGCAAGCCGCCGGATATTCGAAAAACATCCGCTCAATCAGCAACGAATTAAAACAGGAAAACTTCCAACAACTCAAATTTGGCTCTGGGGAATCGGTCAAAAACCACAACTCCCCTTGTTTGCAAACCATTTTTCCTCAAAACCAATTCGAGGAGCAATGATTACAGCGGTTGACTTGTTACGCGGAATTGCTTCACTAATCGGTTGGGAAATTATCAATGTTCCCGGTATTACCGGATATATTGATACGGATTTTGCCGCAAAAGGAAACTATGCCGCAGAAACACTCAAAACTCATGATCTTGTGTGTGTCCATGTCGAAGCTACCGATGAAGCAGGACATGAAGGAAATGTTGAAAAAAAAATAAAAGCGTTGGAAGATATTGATGCTCAAGTTGTACCTCCAATTCTGGAGGCATTGAAATCGCATGGAGATTGGCGGTTGTTCGTTTCACCGGATCATCCAACTCCTGTCGCGATTAAAACACATACGTCAGATTATGTTCCTTGGTTACTGGCAGGAAGTGATATTTCGCCTTCAACCGCTTCCGCTCCAAGTTACGATGAAGAAACCGCCCGCAATTCCAGTTTCCGCTACGACAACGGTTGGGAAATGCTCGGGCAACTTTTTATCCGAAAATAATCAGTTTTATCGTTCGTTATGACACATCAAAACACTCACCAAACGGTTTCACGCCCAAGAAATCGGGTAATATTTTTGATATATTAAATTGGAGTTGTATAAGTTGTTTATTGATTAAATGTTATGGTATTACATTAACATTGAATTTGTAATCTTGGTTTTTAATAATCTTGGTTTTTAATATTTTGTCACGGTTATATTATGAAGTTATGCCGTGATGAGATATAGTTGTTTATTTTGGTACTAAAAAAAAATTAAACATGAAACATATTTTTATTTTATTTATTATTTTGATTCTTGGTTTGTTTTTTACGCCGAAGTTTTTGTTTGCGGAAGCGGATGAAAAAAAGCGGTTGGAAGAACTTCAGCAGATTGTTGACAAAAATATTGGGATTGTCGATAAAAGCATGAATTTGGAATTGCTGCAAGACCTTGGTAAAAAGCGGCTTCCAAAGGAAAATATTGATGCTGCCAAAGAGGTATATGAAGCGACGGAAAAAATTCTTGTGGAAAAGAATATTTCAGAGGAATTTCGTATTTGGACATTGAAGCGTAAGATTTTTGTACTGATTCTTCTTGCTTATGAGGAGATATCTCGTTATTTCCCTCGTTTGGTTGCTATTATTGACGAACTGGAGGGTAAAAAAGATTTTGAAATTCTTCTTCGGGAAGCGGAGCAACATGTTTTACGAATTGGTTCTGTATTGGCGGTTGCTCCGGGTGTTGATCGAAAAGTTGCTATTGATCTTAAATCTCTGGCGGATCGTATGATTCTTTTTGCGAAGGAAAATCCGGGACCTCAGGCGGATATTTTGATTGAACAATTATTTTCCAGAATCAATCAGATTCCGCAACTCAATCTTCGAGACAGGCGGATTGCTATTGTTGCGCCGATTTTTATACCGTATTTTATTGAATCGAACCGTAAAACAGCGGTTCAATCTCTTATGGCTGATGCGCGGCGGGCATTACTTCCGGGGCATCCGATGTTGATTACGGGTTTTGATCTGGACGGAAAACCGTTCAATCCGGCACTTCTCAAGGATAAGGTTGTCCTAATCCAGTTTTGGGGAACATGGTGTTCTCCGTGCAAGGAGGAAATACCGGAATTGATAGATTTGTACGAAAAATATCATTCGAAGGGTTTTGAGATTATTGGCATTAACACGGCAGTGAAGGGTGATGAACGAGTGGAAAAGGTCAAGCAATTTTTGGCGACAACAACTTTTGGCAGTAAAAGAAAAACGATTCCTTGGTTGATTCTGCATGAGGGGATTGCAGCGTCACAAAACAAGAATACGCTTACGAAGTTTTATGGGATTAACGAACTTCCTGTACTGATATTGACAGCTCGGAATGGTATTGTGTTGAAACTCCATCCGTTGCCTAGTACTTTGGATGCGGAAATCAATATGGCTCTTAATGCTGTTGAGTTAACGCCGGAGGAACAATCAAAAGCCAATACTGCACGGCAACAACAGGAAGCAAAACTTGATCAGGAAATTCAGGAACAACTCAAGTTAATAGAAAAGAAATAAAGTAATCTATCAGTGGAATAATTATTTTTTATTCTTCACTTCGAAGGGGCGGCATTTTCATAACCGCAGGTCAAGCGCAGCGCGGCCTATGGTAAACATCTCTCCTCAACATCGTCTGAAAGACGAAACTAAACGATCTGAATGACACATTTGATTTTTAAAATTCTGTCTTTCAGACAGAGGTTTGTTGATGATGTCCATCCGCAGGTCGATGACCTGCGGTTATGAAAATCACACCACTTTCGGGGTGAAAGTCGAAAAACAAAAATTTCA
Organism: Planctomycetaceae bacterium; assembly: GCA_031283515.1. Taxonomy (GTDB): domain Bacteria; phylum Planctomycetota; class Planctomycetia; order Pirellulales; family Thermoguttaceae; genus WRKP01. The sequence continues at coordinate 1,429 of JAITBS010000051.1, read as the reverse complement.
TTGATATATTACCACTGATCTATTATCTATTTTGTATTGTTATTATTTTTGTTTTCTTTATTCTCATCTTCTTTTTTTTCCGGTCGGTAAACCAAAGGACCGTCAATCGCATCAAAAATAACCAGAAGATTCATAAGTCCAGCAATAACTGTAATATAGGTTCCCAACTCAAAAAGAAAATGTCTTTTCCGAACAATTTCTGTAAGTGTCGGTGGTACACCGGTTGGATCACCATCTTCGACTTGAGGCGGTGCCATGAAACGCCCGAAAAACGGCGGATGACCAGTATTGATTCGGATCGCCTGAAGTCCGGCTGGAATAGCCGCCATACCCAAACATACCTGAGGAATAAAAAAAAGACGCTTGTCCTGAAAACGCCATGAATAATAAACATTGCGGGCAAATCCCGTCTCCGAACTACTGCCCAAAACACAGCCGACCCAAAATGTCGGAACAATACAGAAAAAAAATAGAATCGCCTTAGCTGTCCGACCTTGATAATAATGACCAAGACCAGGAATAAGCCATGTCAAAATTCCAGCAATAACCGGATTTTTCAGATTAAGTGTTTTGACTTGCTCGTATTCCGAAACAGTCAATTCATCTGTTGTTGTTTTGTTTATTGAAATATTGTCAGGTACAATTGGGGAGTTCGTCATAAATCTCAAAAGGAAAAATCATAAAGGTTGGTTTTTGAATGGTAAAAAGTATATACCAAAAACAACCAATCTAAAACACCCCCCGCAAGAATTGATATCGTTCGTAAATTTTTCGTCCGCAGATTACGCAGATTTTCAGGGAGCATTCCTGTTTCGTGTTGTTTATTTTGCTTGAAAATTCAGGGGATTTGATTTTTTGTTGTCTGGGTTTATTTTTTCGTAATCTATCAGTGGAATTTTCGTAATAACCGATTCACTGGTTTACGAAAATTCCCCTTGAAATCTTACAAAAACTCTTCACTATTCACTCATAACTATTAACTAAATTTTGCCTTTTACGAGGCACTACCCATTTTAGAACCATGCTCGAATACCATTTAGTAGAAAACTTGTTGACACCTGCGCCGGATGATGCGATGGCGCAAATTGTGAACCTCCGTACCTACACTGACGAAGAAATCGCCGAACTCATGCTCAAACGAGGTTCCCTCCTCACAAAAGCTGATATTCTTGCGGTTTTGGAAGTGTATCGCAAATTGTAACTATAAAAAAGAAAAAAAACAAAACCAATATAAAAATTAATATACGAACTGTTACACCAAAAATACATTCCGAATTTAAAAAACCGTGAACGGTTACGAAAAAAACAACCACTGCGGCTGTGGGTTTATTGTTTAAAAACCTTCGGCAAAAGGTCGCCTATTATAAAATAAGATCACTTCTGAATAGTTACGATTATTTTATTCGATTTCAGCCTGTCAAAAAATAGC
>JAITBS010000050.1 GCA_031283515.1 Planctomycetaceae bacterium | reverse complement strand
ATAATTTGAATAATTCAAACCAACACAAAAATTATCAGTAATAGTTACTATTTTTTATAAGAGATTTCTTTTTTTGAATAGCTGAGTTTTCATCAAAATATTCTTCAATCGTTTGCTGGGTGAATGTCGCCTAAAAGATCAACCGTAACTTTACGGGCTTTACGTTTTATTAACCCGTTAATTGAACCACGAATTCTTGCCCCGAGAATTTTTTTCATTTCCATTATTGGGCGAGCATCGTAGTGTAAGCGTCCCTCGAAACTATTACCAGAAATTGTTGTAATACGGCATAAAATCATTTCTTGTTCGTCATTTTCCATTTCCAGATACTCGCCACCTGAAAGCGAAAATTTGAATCGTTTTCCCTCGCCATGATTACGGTTGATTATCGGTTCTTTCTTACGTTTCCGTTGATAAGCTTCAAACATAGTTACGATTATTCCTTCCCACCGCATTTCGTTACCGTTATTATCCAAGACAGCAACAATCTCAATATGATGATTGTTCCCCGGCGCAACATGTCGTTCTTTTGCGGTGTTGGGGGCTAAAGTTATGACGCTGATTTTTTTGCGGAATCTTGCTTGGCGGATCGGAATAATACTTCCAGATTTTGTTGTGAGATACGGTAATTCATTTTCGGTGAATTTTTTCGGATCACCGCCAAGACGTTCCAATTTCTCCAGCACAAGCCGCCGAATTACCGGATCAACAATGTTGTCAATCTCATTCTTGGACATACTTTGCAACGGTTTGCGAATGTGCCGAGATTCAACAGGTTTGCCCGTTTCATCAATTGAAATTTTCGGCGGGCTATAATTCGTTTCATCGTGAAAACCACCGCTCACCTTGCGGTTGACACGATACGAAATATTGATTTTGCCCACCGCATCACGAACTTTTTGAACAAAATTCGGTATTGGGTGTTCAATTCCGCCTTTAACAAACAAACGATGAATTCCCATGTCCGACGCTTGCTCCGCCGCCTTCGACAACTTTTGAACCGTTCCCATGTCATTCAATGCAATCACCACCGCATCAATTGCATGATGTCGATGATCGTTACGATTTTTCTTATCGCCGCCGTCGGCTAAAATTGCGTTCAGTTGCCATTCGTCACGTAAATACGCCGTCATACCGCCGCTCGAAACTTGAACTCGCAAGTTAGCATCGGCGTCAGTTTTTCCGCCGTAAAGTAAGCCAAGATATTCGCCAGCCAACCGTGAAATATACCGCGTATCATTCAACTGTCGGCTAGTAAAATCATCAGGAATTGTTTCCATTTTGAAACGCTGTAACTTAATTTCAGCGTATGTTCCGCGAAATTTTAAAACGCGAGTCAATATTTCATGCCAACGTTGCGGGTCATGTCCGTAAGCCTCAAACGGCGTCCGATTCTTTTTGACATGTCGGTTTTCATCAATATCACAAAGTGATTTGTTAGTAAACGAATTATCCAAAGACCGGCTAAACGGCAATGTGTGTTCAATATCAAACTGCGGACTTGAACCAAGTAAATTACCGACTGTAATTGTTTTACCAGTGTAAGGACATTCCCAATTACATTCTTCGGCAAGCAGAATTTTTTGAATTTCGATTGGTTTTGGTTCTTTATTTCCGGTTTCTTGAATAATTTTTAATCGGGCTTTTTCTCTTTTTGTTTCATTTTCACGATTTTTTTTGTTTATGCCTTCACGTTCTTTCCTACCTTTTTTCATATCGCGTGCAAGTTCGAGCCGAACGAGTTGCGGTTTGCCGTATCGTCGAATTATTGCATTGACAACTTTGCGGACTTCGGTCAATGTTCGGATAACAATCGGATTTCTCAAATCGCTTTTGAAAAACGGAACATCAAGATTTTTCAGGTCTCTCTGAATTTGCGGCAAGAAGTCTATTGGTGTTGTGTTCTTGTTGTCCTCGTTGTCATCTTTTCCATAGATTTCTTTTTTGGCGGTTGCGTAACGAATTCGTTTTTCGAGCATTACGGCAAGAAGTTTTTTGATTGCGGTTTTGGAGAGTTTTGAGTAATCGTCTTCTAAACGAATTGCCGCGAGTTGGCTTGCTGTATTGGTATCGAATTTAAATCTTTTTTCGAGTCTTCGTGCGAGAGCGTCTTCGTTTTCGAATTGTAGAATTTCGTTGATCAGTGCGTCTTTGTCCTCTTTTGACAAAACAGAATCGGCGGCGGAAGGTTTTTGCAACAATTTTTGATTTTTTGATTTTGTTTCTTTTTCATTTTCATTTTCCGGCAATATTCCCCAAAGATCGGCGGATTGAGTCTCATCTGTTTTTGCAACACAAAACCATCGTTCTTTAAGAATTTCACCGATTCTTGCGGAGGTTGAGTTGCCGCGAATATCTTTAACTCCGTCCGTTTCGAGATTAAATTTGTACGCGCCTTTGGGTTTAGTTAACCCGAGTAATTTACGCATTGCACTAAAAGTCAGTTTTTCCGTATGTTCTAAAACTTCGGCGAGTGTATTTTGCTCTTCACGTGTTAAATCCCGAAAGAAACCGTCCGGTTCTTGAATTTTAAGATCGAGAATTTTTTGCCAATATCGAAACAGTTGGGCTTCAACCGAAGCCAAAGAAGCACGTCGTAATTCGGGTTCGAGTTCACATTTTCCGATGAGGTCTTTTTGTGATTTGAGCGGACGTTGAAAGAACAAGGCGTCATAAATTTTCTTGCGTAATTCATCGGTCAATTTTGAATTTGTTTCGGCTTGTTTATTCCAGATCGCGTTAAATTCGTCAATAAACATTTGTCGACCAGTCCATCGTTGTCGAATTCGTTTTTCTTCGGGATCGAGCGATGCGAAATATTCACCGAGAGTTCGAAAACCTTTTTCGTTGATATTGATTTGGAGTTGAGAAATATCTTTTTTGATTAGTCCTTCGTCTTCATTTTTATTTTGTGTCTTTTTGTTACTTAAAAATCCGCGTCGTTGTGAAAGATGCAGAAGCGCACGTCCAAAAGCAAACGGCGGCAATTCCTGAT
>JAITBS010000037.1 GCA_031283515.1 Planctomycetaceae bacterium | reverse complement strand
GGTTTTCTTGATGGTAGTGTTCACTTTATTCAGGACGGAATTGATTGTGGAAATTTGAGTAATACTCCGGTTCAATCAGGAACAAGTCCTTATGGTGTTTGGGGTGCTGCCGGTTCCATTGACGGCGGTGAAAATGTTTCACTTGATCAATAAATAAACTATTAACAATTATAACAATAACTATGAAAAATAATTTTTTACTCCTGCTATTTTTTGTTGTTACGGTCATGTCTTCCGGTTGTACCAACAACAATTCACGACCGGCAGACATGCCGAAACTTGTTTCCTGTGTTGTTACCGTGTTGAGTGAAGGTCAACCGCTTGCCGATGTTGATGTTGCTTTTCACAGTGCCGACCCGACATTCAAATGGGGAAGTAATGCAACAACAGATCATAACGGTAAAGCTGTTATGGTTACATACGGTCAATTTTTTGGAGCAGTTGAAGGTGAATACTCCGTAACAGTTACAAAACTGGAACGGGAAACATTTGACAAAGATCGTCCGCCGAAACAAATTAAAGTTTTTACTTTGACGGATGCTCAGTACACTGACCCTAAAAAGACACCGTTAAAAATTAACGTTTCCGGCAAAACCGCTCAAACTTTTGATGTCGGCAAAACCGGAAAAAATGTCTTGCGGCTCGAAAGCCCTATGTAAAAAAAATTGTAACTAGATGTCAATTTTCTTCTTCATCCTCTTCGCGGTGAAGAAGAAAATTTAAAAATTCCACTGATATATCACATTGGTTTGAAACTATGATTTTGATGATTATTTGATATACTATCAATTTCTGTAATCGTCGTTTTCATTTTAAATTACCAGAATCACCGTTCACACCCCCAAAATTACTATGAAACAATTATGTATTTTATTATCTGTGTTTATTCTATTTCTGTTATTGCAAAATACTGTTTCGGCGCAAACGTCCAAAACGTTGTTAATTGAAGCGGAGTCGTTTTCTGATCATGGCGGTTGGATGATTGATCAGCAATATATGGATCAAATGGGTTCACCGGTTTTGATTGCGCACGGAATTGGTAAACCGGTTAAAGATGCAACACTTAATATCGAATTTCCCGTTGCAGAAACCTATCGGGTGTTTGTTCGAACCCGAAATTGGGTTGCGCCGTGGACAACCGAACACGCTCCCGGTCAATTCCAACTCCTGTTCGATGGTAAACCATTAGAGACCGTGTTCGGAACAGAAGGCGAACCATGGCACTGGCAATACGGCGGAACAATAACCGTTGCGGAAACAAAACTGCATTCGATTTTGTCGTTACATGATTTGACCGGTTTTGACGGTAGAGTTGATGCCATTTGTTTGACTGCCGATGCTGATTTTACACCGCCAAACGATAAAGAAACACTTTCGGTTTTACGACGTCAATCGCTTGGTTTGCCTGATATTCCGCCGAATGCTTCTGAAAATCCGTTTGATTTTGTTGTTGTCGGAGCTGGTTATCCGGGACTTTGCGCAGCGATTACGGCATCGCGGCTTGGTTTGAAAGTTGCGATTATTCAGGACAGACCCATGGTCGGCGGGAACGCCAGCCCCGAAATCAATGTCGGTCCCGAAGGAATTATCAATCTGCCGCCTTATCCCAATCTCGGTAATCTCGTTTATCAATTGCGCAACGCAAAATATACACGTTACAAAATCGAAAATCGTGATTTTGCACAAAAAGAAATGGAAATTCTGCTCGCCGAAAAAAATTGCTCACTCTTTTTGGCAACACGAATGATCAATGTCGAAATGGATGGAACAAAAATTAAAGCGGTTATCGGTAAAAATATTTACAACGGTAAAGAAACACGTTTTACCGGAAATTTGTTTGCGGATTGTACTGGGGATGGTAATCTTGGTTTTCTTGCCGGTGCGGATTTTCGAGTTGGTCGCGAATCAAAAAAAGAAACCGGAGAATCAATGGCTCCCGATGAACCGGATAAACTCGTTATGGGTTCGACTCTGTGGTGGTCAACCGCTGTACGAAAAGAGAAAACAACATTTCCCGAATTGAAATGGGCTATCCCGTTCACAAAAGAAACAATTCAACCCTCCATGACTGGAGATTGGAATTGGGAAACCGGAATGGATATGGATCAGGTTGAAGATGTAGAACGGCTCCGCGATCTTGGTTTTCGTGCGATTTATGGGCATTGGGCTTATATGAAAAATCATAGCGAAGATCAATGGGCGGAAAAAGTTGCCAACCGTGATTTGGTCTATGTCGGAGTTATGGCGGGAAAACGGGAATCGCGTCGGCTTCTCGGTGATATGATTGTTCAGGAACAGGATATTACGGAACATCGGCTTTATCCTGATTCTTGTGTCGTCTGTACATGGCCCATTGATGTTCACTACGCCACCGAATACAGCAAAACACATTTTCCGGGACAAGAATTTCGGACTTATTGTACTCATGTTAAACATGAACCATTTCCGTTACTGTATCGATGTTTTTATTCACGGAATGTTCCGAATCTTTTCATGGCAGGCCGCAATATTAGTGTAACACATGTTGCACTCGGTGTTTCACGGGTCATTCAAACCGGCGGCATGATGGGAGAAGTTATCGGTATGGCGGCGTCCGTTTGTAAAAAGAACAACGCTTTACCGCGTGATGTTTATAAAAAATATTTTGCGGAACTCAAAAGTCTGATGGAAAAAGGAATTGCTCCTACTCCGCCTCCACCGGAACAACCCGCTGAATGGACAAAAAAACCAGCTCAAAATTTGGCACGAAAAGCAAAAGTTACCGTTTCCAGCGAACACGAAAGCGAAGAGTATCCGGGTAAATTTCTCAATGACGGACGCGGAATTGTTACGAGTAATCATTCCCGATGGGTAAGCCGTTCCGAAAAAAATCCTTGGGCAATCTTGACCTTTGACCAACCAACCCGAATTAACGGTTTCCAAATGTTGAGCGGTCAATCAAACCTGAAAACTGTTGTTCAGGATTGTGTTCTGCAATACGAAAAGAATGGTCAATGGATTGACATACCGGATTCCGCTGTTGTCGGTAACAAAAATTTTTATGTTGACCGCCGTTTCGATCCGGTTGAAGCCAACACTTTCCGACTCTGGATTACAAAAACTGACGGCTACGCCAGAATATGGGAATTGGAACTCTACAACGTTCCGTAGTAACAGATATACTCGTCATACTTGACCATTCGGTTTTCGTTTTTTGGCAAGATCAACCGATTTTGACGGAATAAACAGAATTGACAGGATTTTAAATAAAAGACACAAAAATCCTGCTCTTATAATGCTGAATTTTAAAGTGCAATAAGTATAATCATTCACACAAAAATGTACACAACACGAGCGGCTTTGTACTCTTGTACGGAAATCATTGGATATCCGAAAAATCAGATACAATAATTTTATGTTTTATCGGATATTCATTCATAAAAATTTTTGGTGCTTAAAAACAAGGTTTTTTTTGAAAATATACCCATTAAAAATTTATGAGAAATATTTATTAGTGAGGAAGTTGAGGGAGAGTTGGAAGAACTTGGACATGACAGTAGAAAAAGGATTAAAATTATTGGCAACACTCTGTACCATCCGCATTCAAGTTCCAATACCGAGAAACACCCAATCATCATCAACCGTGTTCCTGAACTGCGAGAAGACCTACAACAACTTTTCCAACTCGCCAGCCCCGAAATTCTCCCAGTCGGAAAACCAACTACTCCCAGAACCGAACCAGAAAAAAACTAAAAAAAACTGTGGACAATAAAAAAATTAAAAATCTTGACTTAACTCGAATAAGGAAAAATATTTAGTGCAAAAATTCTTGGAAAACAAATAAGGAACATCCATTAAAAGCGTTAAAATAAAAAGCAAATGTTTCATTGGTACAAAGTTGTTGAAGTTATCAATTCCCTGCTTTCGGAGACGCAGAGATAGTCAAGTGCAAGCCAAATTGATACAACCAATGACAAAGACATTTACGCACACCAATTCCGCTTGCATTTGACCGATTACTTTTAATTACCAATTTTTGTAACCATTACCCAGTGAAATTCCAACCTTGCCGATTTTAATTATTGGTCTATTATTGTTGCTGTAACCGTAATTGCAACAATAATAGCAATGGCAATTGTTACTGTGGTATCCGTGATGTTGCGGATAATGCGGATTGTAATGGTGATGTTGACCGCTGTTGTTATGTATTATCTGCGGTTGGTGATGTGGCTGATAATACGCCTGATGGTGTTGCGGTTTGTTCCATGGATTTGCTGCCGAAACAGTTGTTGTCAATCCCAACAACAATATCGCGGCAAGTCCAAAACACAAAAATGTTTTACGAAAATTCATTGTAGTTCTCCTTGCGTAATAGGGTGATCAATTAAGAAAGAAAACAGTTTTCTTTCCAAAGATAAGTATGGTTAAACCGTTTCACTTAGCGACATTGAAAAAGTATTTTTTGTAAAATTATACCTCTGGTAGTCACTGATATTTACTTGTGTTAGAAAATTTTTTTATCATTGTTACATTGACCATTCAGGGAACTGTAACTCCCAGATCATCAAATTGTGTCAATGTCTGTGTTTCTTGTAATAGCAACTGTTTTGTTTCGATTGAATTATCATATTTTTCTTTCAACCAATTAATTGTTTCATTAAATTCTTCTTTGAGATTATGCTTTAATTCCTTTATGAAATCTTCTGCGGAATATTCTTCATCTTTAGGAATTTCAGTTAATGCAAGATTGACAAAAGCATTGGTAAATACAGTGCCGGAATAGAGATGATTATTAGATGCTCGTTCTAAGTATTCTTGTTTGTCATCTTCAATGGTTGGTATCCATCCCGGCGTCAATTCTTCATGTCTGCTACCTTTATTAAAATCAAAGGAATGGATGTTAATTGTTCCGTGCGCGTTTAAAAGTAACTTCTCTAATTTTGATATTTTATGCTCAGGATCGCGACCAAGACGGCAAATCGTAACATATTCCGGTGCACCAATGATTTGTGTAAAACATGAATCCGTAATAAGTACATCCAGACGATGTGGTTTGGATTTGATTTCCCGCATAATACTGGAACGCTGAATACCAATGTTATGTATATCTGGATTTTTCGCGTTGGTACAAACGGGAGACAATACGTGAACTTTGTTTTTTTGTTCATGATCATCTTCCCCATACTCGCCGGTACTAGGACAAAGCATATAGACAAACACCGCATCGTTTATATCTGCTTTTTGCGAAATTTTGCGGCATTCTTCTAAAATTTTCGTTGGATGAGCGTTGTCGCCTTCTAATTCAACAAAAGAGCCGATATGTTCCGATTTCGGAATCAAACCTGCTTTGTCTTCTGGAAGTCTGTAATAATCAAAAAGACATAAATTTGTAAAAGCGGGCTCATTGAATGTTCTTACAATTTTTTCTCTACAGACTTTAGTTACCCAATAAATACTTTTGTCATTTGTTCCCCAAACGAAAAGAGCATGTATTTGGGGTGTTTGATTTTTATTTTGCGATGGTTTGGGTTCCTCTTTGGTTCCTTGAGCGGCAACCGAAACGGTGTTAACCGCCAACAAGACGGCAACAAACAGTACGAAGAATAGTTTCTTCATTGAATTTTCTCCTGTTATTTGAAGGTATAATAAAATATCATCAATGTGAACAGATTAATAATACAGATAAATTATTTCCCTTTCACGAAATGACCGACGAAATGGACGATACCGGTTTTACTATCACGAATAAGATACAGAAATGGATGGTCGGCGGTAAATTCAATTTTTTTGACATGTACCGGCAAACTTCTAAGACCGCCTACTGCGCCGGAAACTGCAACAGCCGCTGTTCCTTCTTCGTCCACCTGCACTTTCGCTTTTTGCTGTACTACCGTAAGTCCTAACTCTTTCACGTTAAACATCGGTTCAAAACCGTCACTAAATACTTTATTGACGCCTAGATTTTTCAATATCGGAATGAAATCAATGTCCGTTTCCGTTTCAAATTTCGGCAAGGAAATGGCTACTTCAACCATTCTATTATCTTTGTCAAAAGCATTGAGAATGTTATCGTCAATCAAGGATTCAAACATTGTAGAAGGCTTCGGCAAGAAAACTAACATTTCCAAAAAAGAATCTTTATAAGGTAATTTTATGGATTGATAAGTGTTCGTTTCGTGATACGAAAATTTTGCTGTTTTGTACATCATTTGAACCTTGCTTTCATTTTTGCCGTAAAATGGTTTTTCTCTTGTATTTTCTTTCTCGAAAGCGGAATCCCATTTGCCTTTGAAAAGTAATGCATTCACAGCGACAAACCGAGTTAAACCGTGAATTTGTCCGTCTTTGAAAAAATCTTTAATCATTTCATCGGTGGATTTTTCAATCCAAGCATTGATTTGCTTTGTTGCTCCTTGGGCATCTTTAGCAAAGTCCGTTCCCTGAATTTTTGTACCGAATAAATTGTCAAGTTTCTGTTGGTAAGCAGGATTTACTCTCCAATCATTTTGATACCAAAAACTGTTACTGATGATAAAGTTACCGGATGCACTTGCCAGTGTTCTTTTCATGGTATCGAGCATCATTTTATTGTTCGCAAAACCAAATGATTTTTGAATTTCTGTAGCGGCTTCATGATCGGCACCAAGTGAAAGAGCACTCATCAGTAGTGAAATACTTGACGGCGAAAAAAATAGGTTTTCATCCTGTTTTTTCGCATCGGCAATTTGTCGGTAAAGGACAAAAGGTACTGATTGATGTGTTGGCTGTTGTGTTTCCGGAACTTCCTGCCATGCGAAAATAAGCGGAGAAACCGTAACACTCATTAAAAGTGTGAAGATAAAAAGTAAATGTTTCATTGGTATAAAGTTGTTGAAGTTGTTAATTCCCTGACTTCGAGGTCAAAGACGGTTAAAAAAATTACTGAAACGAATACGCACATTCAAAATTTGTCCATTGCGGGTCTTGCGGACTTTCAAATTCATTGTCTTTCCGGCGGCATCCACTGCATCGGAATAATCTCGTTCATTCCGAATTTTTCGTCCGTCAATTTCGAGGCTTACATCGCCTTTTTTCAGACCTAATCTTGTGCCGGAATAACCCCGTAATACCTGCGTAACGATCACTATCATTATCGTTGCGATTTAAGCAACGAACACCGAAGATCGGTTTATCACCGCTAGTTACTGTTTGCACCGTTGCTTCCCAGAGAAATCGCCTTAGTTTTTGCTCTGTAACATCTATCCGGTTATTTTCCCGAATATCTTTTGCAACCAATACCTCTGTAGTTTTTTGTACTTTTGAGAAAAATGTTTTCCAATCCATTTGTTGATTTTTGTATTGATCCAAACAATGACAAAACGCATCAAGAAAAAATGTGTATTGATTGTCTTGAATGCTGCTTATATCAACTAATCCCTTACTTTCCAAAAACAAGGAACGGTACAATGGCAAAGTTTCGGGTGGAGAAGAAAAGATTTTTGATCCGCTATCATCCTCGCCCGGATCAAGAAGTATCGGTAATTTAGTGCTACAACAATCACTCAACACAACAATGAGTCGCGGATTTTTTGCCCGTAAGAGATCAATGATTGATTTTTTGGTGATATATGTATATTTCGTTGCACCGCAACAGCCGAAACCAAGGTCTGGTCTTTCCCCAACTTCTGCTATAATACAATACGTCAGCGCATTGTTGTTTGTATTTATAGTGCTATGACCAAAATAGTAAAAGAGAACGGTATCATTGTTACCGATTTCCATATTTCGAATCTTATCCAAAATTT
>JAITBS010000680.1 GCA_031283515.1 Planctomycetaceae bacterium | reverse complement strand
TAACTCCAGAGTCGGCAACTCCTAAACAAAATATTCCGACAGAACCTTCTCAACCTCCTCAATTGCTGCCTGGCGAAAGGAAATCAGAAAGTAAACCGGAAAATCAATCAGAAAATAAGGAATCGGAAAATACACACAAAGAGAACAAAATAGAGAAACAACTTCGATTTAATTTCAAATATGCTCCTTGGAAAGATGTTATCGAATGGTTTTCGGATCAGGCGGGTTTATCACTTCAGGCGGATAATGTCCCGCAAGGATCGCTCAACTTGACAGATAATCAGTATTATACGCCGACAGAGGCTCTGGATGTTCTCAATTCTTATCTTTTGTTCAAGGAATACACGATTATTCGCAAGGGAAATACGATGTTTGTGATTTATTTACCGGACGGTATTCCGCCGAATCTGTTGGAACCGATTACGCCGAATGAATTGGATGAGCGGGGAAAATATGAAATTTGCCGTTGTGTGTTTAGTCTCAACCGAACAACACCGGATATTATTCAGGCGGAAGCGGAGAAATTGCTTGGACCTCAAGGAAGTTTGGTTGCCTTACCGAAATCGCAACAAGTGGTGATTACGGAAACCGCCGGAACTCTTCGAACAATTCGTGATATTATCAAACGGATTGATGATCCGGACGCCTTGTCTTCAGGAACAATTCACGTTGTTGAAATGCAAAATCTTTCTGCCGACGAAGCACTTGGGATTATGCGGAAACTTCTTGCCATTGAAGAAACCGATACCTCACTCCGAACCGCTGTTGATATTTCCGGTACAAAAATTTGGATGTCGGGACGCGGTGATATGATAGAACGGGCGAAAGAAATTATCAAAACAATTGATAGTTCGTTTGCTTCGAAAAATATTGTACTCGAAGGTCAACCACAATTTGATGTTTATGATACAGGAACTGCTGATCCGGTTGTGGTGCTTGCGGTACTTCAAACGCTGCTTGCCGGAACACCTGATGTTCGGTTATCGCTGGATGCCAAAACCGGCAGTATTGCGGTACTTGGACGTCCCGCTAATCATGCAACAATTCGCGAAACAATTAAGCAGATGCAGCGTAATGTTCCGCAAATTGAAGTGATTCCGCTCTTACGTTTGAGTCCGCTTTCCGCGGTTGAGTCGATCAAGAAATTTTTTGCAACAGCAACTATTGGAGAAACGGTTTCCGCTTCGGCTGCTTCCAAAACTGCCGCAGTACCGGCTCCCACTGTTGAAGCGGATGTTTCGGCACGGCAAATTATTGTTCGGGGAACTGTTTCGCAAATTAAAGAAATTCGTGCCTTACTCCTGAAACTTGGTGAAGATGGAACCGGCGGCAAAATTGCCAATACATCGACGATTCGTAACATTCCGCTTTCTCCGGCGGCAACCGCATTGGTTCTCGATCAACTCAAAGAGATTTGGCCCAAACTCGAACCAAATGAAATTAAAATTGTAACACCATCGGCAATTGTTCCGATGCGTTCGACCAATGATTTGAAACCTAAAGAAGAAAAAAAGAACGAAAAATCAATGGATGAACTCATTGATGAAACATTTGATAAAGAACAACCGACAACACAATCCCGAAATAAACCCTTTTATCTTCCGGTTCAACAGACAAAGATAACCGAAACGGAATCGCAATATCAACCGGTTTATCAACCGATTCAGGCGTTGGAAACTTCTGAGACGGAAGAATTGAAACGTCAGATCAATGAGTTACAGAAAAAGTTGGAAGCACTTCAGGAAGTTCCCCAATCTTCCGTAACCAATTCATCTCCGTCAAGTAATTCATCTTCTGTAACTGATTCTAAATCTTCATCTGCTCCGGTAGTTATTTCATCGGGACCGAATGGTTTGATGATTTCATCGGAAGATCCGGAAGCATTGAATAAACTGGAAGAATTGATTCGAATGCTTTCCGATGAATCAGTGCTTGGTAAAACATCGCTTGTTGTTTATTATCTCAAAAATTCAACAGCGGAAGTTGTAGCGCAAACATTGCAAACATTGATGAATTCCGGTAATACAACGACATTGGGAATTAGTGGAACAGGTTCGATTGATACATCGCCGTCGTTTGAAGGTGAACAACGTGCTGAAGTTCTTGGTTTGTTGACTTTGGGTAATTCAATTGAGAAAACGGGTCCGGTTTCGATTTCGGCGGATGCTCGTCTTAATGCGTTGCTGATTCAGGCGAATCCGGTGGATCACAAAACGATAGAGCGGTTGTTACCGATTCTTGATCAGGCGGATGCTCAAGGTGGTGATATTTTGAATCGTCCGAAACCGCGGCTGATTCCTTTGCGCAACATGCGGGCGGAAGATGCTCAAGCGGTTGTTGAAAAAGTGTACGCAAACCGGATCCAAAGCGGAACCGGCAACACTGCCGCATCGGCAACTTCAAGCGGCAATAGAACTCCCAGCCGACGATCTTCCGGTGGTGATCAGGGATCAACTCCAATGATGTCGGGAATGCCGCCGATGATGCCTGGCATGATGCCGGGTATGATGCCGGGTATGATGCCGGGCGGTCCAGGAGCAATGATCCAACAACTCATGCGTATGGGAGGTAATCAAGGCGGTAGTTCGACGGTGAAAGAGCCTGAACCGACAATGACGCTTGGTGTTGACAGCCGGTCAAACTCTTTGATTGTTTCCGCACCGGAATCGTTGTTCCTACAGGTTGAGGCGTTTGTGAAGGAACTGGACGAGATGGCAGTTCAAACGGAAATGGTTGTCGAAGTTCTTCCGTTAAAGATTAGTTCCGATCTTGCCCGCCAAACGATTGGCAATGTGTACGGTGATTCGGTCAAATTTTCAACCAGCCGATCTTCTACTTCAACATCATCAGGTAATAATTTCGGTGGTTTTGGCAGCGGCAGTAACCGTTTCGGTAATAACACAACCGGTTTCGGAGGATTCAACAGAACCGGTAACAGCGGATTCGGCGGCAGTAACAACAATCCATTTCTGAATATCATGCGCGGCGGTTTGGGCGGCAATCCATCGGGCGGTTTCGGCGGTTTTGGTAACAATAACAATCCCGGTGCCGGTTTCGGAACTCGTCCGGGCGGATTTGGACGTTAAAAAGTTAAAAAGTTAAAAAATCACCACCGTTTACGCCAGCCAATAAACAAGATAAAAAATCAAAAAGTCAGTAAGGTTATTTGCGCATTATTACTTATATGTTTTTCTTATTGGTACGTGATATTCAGCGGAGCCGATAGAGATATGGTTCTGTGGTTCTTTTTTTCTTAGTTTGTGAAAATGTATAACGTGATTTTTTAGATCGACGGTTGCTCTGATGAGTCTCAAAGTCCAATTTTCGTCCAGTTGCCACAGGTGTCCCATAATTTTTACTTGTCCATTGTCATCGGTACGCCTAATAAAAATAATGGTATTATTTTTATTTGTATCATTTTTATTTTTTAAGTGATTCATTAATTGTTCGTTGAAATTTTTTCTTTTTATGTCCTTATCATTTTTTGTTTTTATTTTTTCGCTT
>JAITBS010000629.1 GCA_031283515.1 Planctomycetaceae bacterium | reverse complement strand
TCACTCCAATGTCGTATCTCATCAACAAACGCACCAAGCAATTTGTGATACAAACCGTTTTCCGGCTCCTCAAAACAAATTAACGGCGGCGGTTGCGGATCACCCAGTAATAGTAAATAGGCAATCAGTTTGAGAGTTCCGTCCGACATCTGCGGCGCATAAAAAGGCTTTTGCAAACCACGTTCAAAAAAACGAAGCAAAAGTCGTCCATCTTCCGTCGGGAATGTTTCAATACGAGTAATCCCCAGAACTTTTCCCAGAACTCGATTCAGCATACCATTAAGTCTGCCCTTGTGTTCACGTTCCCAATATTGTATCACATTCGCTAAATTATCGCCGCGACGCGATAAATGACGCTGCGGACCCGCTAACGGCGTTTTTCGTGCCGAATCCGGTGAAAAATAACAAAGATACCAATTGTCCAAAAATTCCCGAAAAGAAACAATGTCAGGAAATTGCGTAAGATTGCCCAGTGTCGAAAGTACCAGACGACGACGATCCGCAAGATGAATATCACTCACCGATTCCGAATTAGGACGTACAACTTTGCCCGCTCCGTTATTGGCAAAAAAATTCATCGTGTTACGATTGCCAAATTCAGAACCAATATGCGACAGCGTTTCCGCATACACAAACGGAACATTATAATCATCCGCCGTAATACAAAGTGTATAAAGCAAATTACCGTAGCATATTTGAAATTCAATGATCCGGTCAGAACCTTCAGACGCAATTCTATCGAAACCGCCCCGACAAACACATGCCTGTTCCGCATCACTCTTCAAGCAATCAACAATAAAACCAAATGCATCACAAAGTGTACTTTTACCGTAACCATTGCGCCCAATAACTACTGTAATCGGTGTTAATGCCTCACCAATACTGCTCCGCTCGGAATCGGTTGACATTGCCGGCGAATGAATCGAACCAAGCGAAATGTCACGAAGTACCCGATAATTCTTGATACGAATCCCCTTAATAAATCTCATAAAATCCTAGTTCCATTTTACTTTTCTTTATTTTCTGTTCCGCAAACGGTTTTTTTACTTTTCAAAGAACAACGGTGAGCGGTTTTTGTTGCACAAGACTTGCAAGAGGTTGATGGACACGAGTTGACATGATTCTTGCATTCTTTACATCCTTCACATGATTGATTATCGTCAGATGGTGAAAGCGGTTGTGCTGCTTGAGTTGTTTTGGGGTGCAATTCTTTGGGCGGCGGCAAAGGTCTTTCACGATTAGCGAACGGCGGATAGGGAATTGATTGAATTGGTTGCGGAACCGGAACCTCAGTTGTTACGGCATAAGAAGGGCGTTGTTCAACAATTTTTCGTAACACTTCCCGTGAGTACACCGGATGGTGATCCGGCGAACCGTAATGCGGCGGCAACGGTAATGCCCGACCGTAATCCAAAGGGCGCAGTCCTGAAAAAATTCCGCCGAATGGTCCAGAGTGACCGGAAACAACCGGTTGATCTTTGATGCCGGCTTCCGCATAAGGTCCCAACGCAACCGGTTCCACGCCCGGACATTGCGCTAAAGAAACTCCCCAACGATTTTCACAACAACTCGTCCATGAAGCGTTCGGATAACCAAGAATAAGTTGCAACCGGCTCGGCTTATCCGTAATAATAACCGGATCAGGATCATAATAACTTGCATATCGAACTTGCGGGCGGTTCTGTTCACGAGATGGAAGTGTTGAAAGCAAAAGATTCAATTTTGATTGATGTTCGGGAAACGCTTCCGGTTCAGCAGCATAACCGGGTTGGTAAGGAACAACATGAATCCGATGTGTCAAAGGATTGCGATGATACGCAAGATAAGGCACTGTCACGAGTTTTGACGAAATGAAAACACCGGTTTGGGTTAAACCGATTTCATTTTCTTGTTCTGGTTCTTCTACTCCGAATGTTGTTTCCCATTCGGTTTTGTTCTCTTCGGTACTATTCTCCTCTGTATTGTTGTCTGGTTCTTCTAGGGGTTCTTCAGCAGGAACAGCGTTGGTCAGCAACGCAACCGGTTGAGCCGCTTCCGCCGAAGGAACTGAATAATAAGGACCGAAAGCATAACTTCCCGGTTGGAAAAGCACTCGTTCCGGAATTTGAGCGTTCCCCTGGTCTGCCAAAAAACTCGTTACCAAAACGAGAACGATACCGAAACTTGTCAAACGCATGAGTGGAACCTCCAAAGATTCTTAATCCTAAATAGGAACAAAAAGTAAAATTTCTTTGTAAACTTTTTACAAAGTCATTGTCGTAATAGAACGCTTACATTTTATTCGAATCGTTTGACTTTAGAACCGTAAAAAATTCAATAAAAAAAACTCGTTTTTGACAAAATCTTGTAGATTGTATCGGTTATAACGGACACAAAACTTTTTTGATTCTTTCACGAATTTAAGAAGACAGTTCTCAATAAGAGACCAGTGGGGGAACCTCTAAAAATTAATTTTAACCACAGAGAACACAGAGAACACAGAGAAAATTTGTAATCTATCAGTGGCATTTTCTGTTTTTCGATTTTCACCCCGACAGGGGTGTGATTTTCATAACCGCAGGTCATCGACCTGCGGACTCGTACAACGAACATTCCTCTGTCTGAAAGACAGAATTTTAAAAATCGAATGTG
>JAITBS010000240.1 GCA_031283515.1 Planctomycetaceae bacterium | reverse complement strand
CCCTTCGCAAGTTTTGCCTCCGTCCGAAATGCTAGAAAATCACTCGGTCCGCAAAAATCAACTACCGCCTGAATCGCACTCGATTGATCAAGATTCTCACCCCGATTGAACTCATCAACATGCGCCGATGTTCCCAACGACGATACCAAATGTCCACCAGCAGACGAACCAATCGCCCCGAAATGTTTTGTGTCAAGATTATATTTCTTCGCATTAGCACGCAACCAACGAACCGCCGATTTGCAATCAATAATCTGCGTCGGTAACAAAAATTCCGGTCGCAAACGATAATTGATCACAGCAACCGCATAACCATTTTCCGCAAAAAATCGCGACCACTCAATAAATTTCGCCATGTCTTTGCTGCCGTTTGTCCATCCGCCGCCGTGAATAACAATTATCAACGGTAATGCTCGTTTGGTTGTTTGATAATTTTTCGGCAAATAAAGATCAAGTTGTTGACGAATTTTGCCGTCCGTTACGTATGGAATATTTTCGAGAACAATAAATGAATCCTTTTCCGTTTGTTTAAGCGTTTCTCTTTTTTGTACCGGTTCATTTTTTTGCGTCGGATTACTTTTTTGCGTTGGATTATTACGTTTATTTTTCTTTGCCGGTTCTGAAGTTACGAAATTGTCCGCGATAAGTTTAACTGACGAAATAAGACCAATAAAGGCGGGAAAAGTTGATTCGTTGTCCGAATCTTTTCCAATTCTATAACCAAAATTCGGTTCTATTGTTACAAACGATGGAAGTTTTTTTTCTGCGACGATTTTATTATTGACCGATAAAACCAATTTTTTATCCGGCGTGAATTGCCCAGACACACGAACCCAACCGGACACAACCTCCGGCGTTACGACCTGATAACGTTCTCCGTCAATTGTTACGCTAAAGATTAAAATTCCATTCTCCAACCGAATCGAATATCCCTGCGACTTCCCGCCAACCGATAAAATCACGCCATCCGGTTTGTCCGACTTGAAAACAATCTCGGTCGTCCAAGCAATTTCAGCAAAAACAAGCGTCGGAGTTTTCTTTAACTCAATAAAACTTTTACCGTCAAAGTATTTTGCCGCTTCACCGTTTTGACCTTTATCCACAACAAAATTCCCGTGCGGAATACCATGATTCTCTTTACCCGAAGAATCAACAATCTGTTTATCGGTATCTTTCTCAAACGTGAATATCAAACGATTCCCCGATTCTTTAATAGCGGTATTGATAATATTTGAACGATTTTTATTGACGGATTGCGGCGTTTCGTCTTTCGGCAATCCGTTTTCCCACCAATCAGGTCGGTCAACATAATCGGGAATTTTATAACCAACTTCTTTCCGTAACTGTTCATATTCACGTTCTAAATCTTGCTGCAATTTTGCGTGTTGCGGATTATTGTAAAGATTTTTCAACTCATACGGATCATTGGTCAAGTCAAATAATTCCGTCCAATCTTTCTGAATACCAGATTTAATAGCGTACTTAATTAATTTTGCGTTGAGAGTTCGTACCGCCGTAACATCTACGACTCGCGACGCACGTTGTCGTTCCGCGAAATATTCATAAAACCACGCTTTCCGCCAGTCCGCCGGTTTTATTCCTTCAAGAAGCGGTCGCCAACTCCGACCTTGAATTTCTTTCGGAATCGTAACACCGGCAAAATCCAACAACGTCGGCGCGAGATCAATATTGAGAACAGGTTCATCTACCACACGACCTTTCGCCGCATCGCCCAACTTCGGATAACGTACCAAAAATGGAATCCGTAAACTCTCTTCATAAGCACTTCGTTTATCGCCAAGACCATGTTCGCCGAAATAATAACCGTTGTCGCTGGTATAAATCACAACCGTATTTTCCGCATAACCGTATTCGTCCAACGCATCGAGTAAACGTCCAAGATTCTGATCGCACGCTTTAACGCAACGAAATTTGTCAAGATTCGCCGCAACCCAACCTTCTTCGGTTACTTTTTCTTTTTTGAACGGAACACCTTGTTTTTCAAGATAAATTGCTTGCGAGTTTAGATTCGGAACAGTCCGCGCGAGTTTGCCTTCATACAAATTAGCGTTACGTTTCGGCGGAATTTGCGGACCATGCGGCGCTTTAAAACCGACAATAGCCGACCATGCTTTACCCGATGTCTTTTGATCTTTTATAAAATTGATTGCATAATCCGTAACAACATCATCAACCCAACCAACCGTTGGCGTTTCAACTCCTTGTACAATAAGCGGACAATCATTGTAACGTCCATGACCAATGTAACTGGCATGATAATCAAATCCGGGACGTTCACGCTGACTGTCCATGTGCCACTTGCCAAAATAACCTGTTACATAACCCGCTTGACGAAGCAACGAGGCATGAGTTACCGTGTTCAATGGAAGCGGTCGAAAATTTGAAGCGATTCCGTTGAGATGATTGTAACGTCCCGTCAAAAATGCCGCGCGACTCGGCGCACAAAGCGACGAAGACGCAAAAACATTACGAAAACGCACGCCGCTTTCCGCAAGACGATCCATATTCGGCGTATCAAACCAAGGATAACGTCCTTTGTCGCCTTGCTCGCGTTGCACAACACCGACTTGATCGTAACGCTGATCGTCAGCATAAATGAACAAAAAATTCGGTCGCGTATCAGCGGCAATAACCCGCGTTGACAACACCGACAAATTATTCACACTCATCGCAACAAATAAAATAACAATAATCGTAAAGCTAAAACGTTTCATTTTTTTTCCTTTCGGTTTTAAACCCTGTTAATTTTGATTACGCTATACTGCGTATATTTATAAAAATTACTTTCCTAATCATTCAGTTGAATTTTTTCAAGATGTTTGGTTTATTTATTAGTTTGACAATTGTAAGCGTCGCGTTCGGTTTTGTTCTTTTTGATCATTTATTGAAGTCGCCCCAAACTTCGCGAGGTTTGAAATTTTCAGGCTTGGGTTTGTTCAATGCCGGAACGGATTTTTTGACGTAACTTTCGTAACGTTTTTTGAGTTCTTCGACTTTGTCCGGATGAACGGTTGAAAGATCGTTTTGTTCATTCGGGTCTTCTTTTAAGTTGAATAATTCATTTTTGGTTCGTTTCGGTTTATCAAGATCGGTCAAGACAAGTTTCCAATGATCACGTTGTAAGGCTCCACGATTTGTTTCTGCATTGTGCAAAATTTCTGTACGTGTTGACGGTTTATTTTCAAAAAGTGTTGCGGAAATATCAACGCCGTCAAGCGGTAATTTTTGTTCAATCGATGTTCCGGTAATTTTGAGCAATGTCGGATAAAGATCGGTGATATGAATCGGTTGTTCGGAAACGGTTCCGGGCTTGATTTTTCCATGCCAAACAGCAAACGCCGGAACTCGGACGCCGCCTTCGTACAATGTTCCTTTGCCGGCGCGAAGCTTGCCGTTGTCTGTTACGTTTTTAGGATTCGGACCGCCGTTATCACTCGAAAAGAAAATCAACGTGTTATCGGCAAGACCTTTTTCTCGTAATGCTGAAATCACTTTGCCGATTGCGGCGTCCATTGTTGAAACCGTTCCGGCGTAAATTTTTCGTTGCGTTTTTCCTTGAAGATCGGCGTATTGTTCTTTCCAATTTTGTTCGGGAGCTTCCTGATACGGACCATGAACCGCATTAAACGGAATATACAAAAATAAGGGTTTAGAATTATCGTGCGATTTAATCAATCGTTCCGCATCTGCTGCAAGCAAATCAGTCGAATAACCTTTTTCACGAACAGGTTTACCATTACGATGCCAGTCAAGTCCGTTATCACGAATGTGTTCGTAGTAATCCATCGCGCCAAGATATAAACCGTAATGATAATCAAAACCGCGTTGAAGCGGTAAATATTTTTTCTCTACTTCACCAAGATGCCATTTCCCTAAAATTGCCGTATAATAACCGTTATCGTGTAATGCTTGTGCCAATGTTCGCTCGTCTGTGGACAAACCATAATCTGCCCAAGGACGAATCACTCCGGTTTGCAATCCGTAACGAATCGGATAACGCCCCGTCATCAATGACGCCCGCGTCGGCGAACAAACCGGTTGTACGTAAAATCGCTCCAACCTCATTCCTTGTGATGCAAGCCGGTCAAGATTTGGCGTTTTAATTTCCGTACCATGCCAACCGACAACAGCCCAACCAAGATCGTCTGCCAAAAAAATAACAATATTTGGTTTGTCAGCGCAAAACACCGACACTGCCATTGCAAAAAATATCTGAACAAATAATATGGATTTTATTATTTTCATTTTATTTTCCTTTCTTTCCATTTTATGGTTTTGATTCTTCACGTCTGATTTCAACATGTTCAATCCAAACCGATTGATTACAAAAAATTTTTCTCAGTATTCTCTTTTAGTAACAAAAAGCTAAGTAATATCTCAGTAGAATTTCCAAAACGTATTTTGATTGTTTCCTCAAATCTAATTTAAAACCTAATTTTTTCTTACCAAACTAACAGTTACTTTTTTACCGCCGCAAGATTAAGCATACAACAATCATGCCAAATCAATTTTCAGCCCATATTTTTTCAATTTTAACGAATATCATCGTTTAACC
>JAITBS010000503.1 GCA_031283515.1 Planctomycetaceae bacterium | reverse complement strand
CCTATTCCTGTTACTTTTTCGACATTGACCAATTCTTTGACTGATATTGAGGAGTTCCCAACAGAGTGCAATACAGTTCCCCAAAGCCGGGCTGTTTTCACAATACCCAAAATTGCCCGCTAACCTGTTCACTCCTATTTCTTTAGGGAATGTAATCTATCAGTGGAATATTTTTGAATTTGTTTACCGTTGGCAATTACAAGGCAAGCCGGCGAGTACGCCGACCAACGGTGGGTGAAAACGTTTCGGCAAAAAGTTGACTACCTTTGGAGTTCCACTGGAGCGAAAATCGAAAAATAATAATTCCACTGATATATTACAAAACGCGACTGAATAAATACAAATAATCTGCGAAATTCTACAGACTGTTTGAATGATGACGGCTCTGTGGTAAATAAAATAGACAGTTATATTCATTGTTCTTCGATGTGAGAAACCGGAACAATAGAGGATTTAATAGGCGGAAATGGCATATTTCTTGTCGGAAGACGTTGCGGAAGTAAATTGGAATGCGGCATTTCCGTTTGCAAATTCGTCGGGGATGTTTCGCTTAATTGCAAAGGTTCAGCGTATTCGGTTGATTGGTGATTGGAAACCGGCACTTCGGAAGTTAGTAAATCAGGAACTTGTAAATTGGAACGCAACGGATTAGGCGTCAATGAATTAGGTGTCTGCAAGTTTGATAACGGCGTAGTAGGAGTTTGCGAATTGGTTTTGGGTAACTCAATCAAAGCTCCCACCAAACGGTAACCACTAACACTAGATGGAATCGTTTCCGATGCATATTCCGCAATCATTTTGTTGTAATCAATAACAGTATCAATTAATTCCAAAAACGCATTTGTCCGTTGATTCAACACGTCAATCAATTGCCGTGAATCCGGCGGAATATTTTGTAACATCTCAAATAACGTCATACAACCGCGATGCCGAGCATCAATCAGTTGTTCCTGAACCGGAATCAAATGTCCTAAATATTGACTCCGCGCAGTTTCGGCAATCTTGTCCGCAAATGTTTCGTAACGTTTATAAAGCGGATAATCACACGGAATCGGAAGTTCTTTTTCCGAAATAGAAATACCCTTGAAATACCGTAAAAGCCCACTCAATTGCCATTGTTTCTTGACAAATTCCATTTCTACAGAACGACGTTGTTGTTGGAGCAGAGCAGTTGCGAGATTTTGTTGCGCATCCCGTATCGAACCGCTCAGGCGTTCCGCTTCACAGCGGATATTGTATTCCGCCAAAAGCCCCGTCAATTCCCAATATGTCTGAAGAAGTTGACGGCGCGAACCCGAAGTTCTTGTACCATCCAGAAGTTGCGCAATCGTGTACGGTTGACCTTTGATGGTGGATTGCGACTCCTTCGGCAATTCAAAATAACGCGCAAACGGATGATTCGGATCCGCAACCGAACGGAAATTTTCCGAGCGGAAATTTTCCGAGCGGTTTGGTAATAATTGTGTTGGTGGTCGTTGACCCGAAGGAGAAGACTTTCCTAATCCCCGAACATTCATCGGATGCGGCGTTTTGTGAGGTTGTTGCGGCGTAATCAATGATGGATTCGACGAAGGCGACGGAGGTATTGTGGAAGTTGGGATTGGAGAAGAAGTCGGTAAATCTGTTACCGGATTGACCGGATTCGCAACCGGTGTCAGCTCAATAGGTGCCGGAGTTGCAGGAATCGACGGCGCAGGAATCGAATTCGATTGTATTTCGGACAAAGACGACGCCGGAACATCGGATGACGGAACCGAAGATAACGACATAAACGAATCCTGACCAAAACTCAATGTCGGTAACAAACCAAGAAATAAAGAAATCGCAATTAATAAAATAATACAAAGTATCGTATTGAAATTATTTTTTACCAGTTGACGATCCATTGGAATTTCCTTGATGTTTTTCATTATTTTATACATCCTATAAAATTATTTTATGCTAAATTATTTGCCGTTGGTTCAAAGTTTTGGGAAAACATTTGACGGACTAGACGTTAAACGGTTCAATGTTATACTTAAACAGAAAATCCGGTTAATGGGAAATCTGATTTTACTCCAAATTGATGGAAGTGATTTTTATAACTGTTTTATGTTTGGTTGTTGCCGTTTTGATGACTTGCAGTTGAGCAATTAAAAACGACAGCAGTATAATTGGGCGGCAGTATAACAGATATTTCGTTTTTCAAAAAGACCAATTTTATAAAAATGTAGGTAATAATGATTCGGACATTTTTCTGTTTAGTCGGTAATAGTTGTTTTTTTGCGGGTCCGTTTGTGGTGTTGGCGGTTGGAATTGCGATGATTTCAATGCGCGGGATTTGGGGTTCGATTGATCCCGAAACAATTGATCGGACAAATTTGATTCGGGTGATGAAGTTACGTGATTTTCGAACATTACCGCCCAAAACAGTAGAGGCTCTCACACACCGTGCGGAAACAGAATTTGGGCGGCAATCCGACAACAAACCCGTATTTCAATTCTCCAAAACCGAAAAAAAAATTTATGCTTACTTTCAAAATAACAGGTCGGAACAAAAATCATTTTTTGAAATCAATCTTCTCTTAATGGCACGAACACGGTATTTTCAATGGATGAACGATTACGCTTCCGCTTCACCGGAACAGCAAATAGTATTAATGAGTGAAGTGGTTGATGACATGAAATATTGGGAATCGGTTTTTATGGATTTTCTCCATGCTGCCGGATTACCGATTCCGTCGATAGCGGAATTGATTCGGGAATTTGAAAATATGATCGAGCAGTTCAAAATCGGAGCAACACCGGAAGAAATCGCCCAAATCGATCATTTCAAACAACGGATGAATACCGCATACTTAGCTTATGAAGTTCAGAGTGCGACTCAAAATTTTTCCGGTAATATTTCCGCAACCATATCGAATATGTTCGACTCTTTTCTGAAAAAACCAAAAAAGAACGAAAAAGAAAAAAAATAGTAATCTATCAGTGGAATTTTTGTTTTTCCCATTAGCCCCGATAGGGGCGTCAGGATTATAACCCGCCCCAACGGGGTGGGGTTAAGTTCTTCTCCAACCTAACGCCCTGAAAGGGCAACGGGAAGAGTTGAGAGTTGATAGTGGAGAGTGGATAGTGTCGCAAGCGGATTACGACCAAAACGTTTTGAATCCGCGTGCGAACTCTCCACTATCAACTATCCACTGCCCTTTCAGGGCGATGGTGAGGTAATGATTCGTTCCCTACCGCGTTGCGGTAGGTTGTTATGCAATGTCCTTTCAGGACGAAGAGGAAAAGAAAAAAATAAAAATTCCGCTGACATGTTACAAAAAATTCAAGTTAGGAAAAAAATTAGAAAATTAGAAAAAATCATTGAAATTATCAAAATCATATAGACAGAGCCGGTTGATTTTCGTTATAATGGTTCTGTTTCTTTAATTGTTGAATGAGCCGTTTCTATTTTGGAATGTTGCGGTTTCATTTGTGGTCACAATAAATTTATGAACGGAGATTTTTATGTTTTCCTCAAATTCTACAATGAATCGTCGTCGTTTTCTTGCTGCAGCAACAACAGTTGCAGTTTCACCTTTGGTTCTTCCGTCTTCTGTTTTAGGCAGGGAAGGAGTTGTTCCGCCGAGCGAACAACTCGTAATGGCTCTGATTGGTTACGGAAATCGCGGTAGTGAAATTATCGGCGGATTTCTCAATGACCGGAAAAATTTTCGAGTGGTTGCTGTTTGCGATTGTTACGAAAAGCATTTGAGTGCCGGAAAAAGCCGTGTCGATTCAACTTACGGCAATGCCGATTGTAAATCCTATAGTCGTTACGAAGATGTTTTGGATCGGGCGGATATTGATGTTGTTGCGATTGCCACACCGGATCATTGGCATACGAAACTCACCATCGAAGCCTGTCAAGCAGGAAAAGATGTTTATTGTGAAAAACCATTGACACTTTGCCCCATTGAAAGCCGTCAAATTGTTGCGGCGGCACGAAAATATAATCGGGTTTGTACCAGTGGTTCGCAACGGGTTATGGAAGATTATGGTTATATGGCTCCTATTGTTCAGAGCGGAGCACTTGGTGAAGTCAAAGAAGCGTTTCTTCAAGTTGGCGGTCCTCCGCAGGATTGTTATCTTCCCGAAGAGGAAATTCCGGCAGGTTTTGATTGGGAACGTTGGCTCGGACCTGCACCTTGGTCGCCTTTCAATGCGGATCGTTGTAGTGGCAGTTATGGCGGTGGTTGGCGGCGGTTCTGGGATTACGGTAACGGTTTTCTTGCTGATTGGGGCGCGCATAAACTTGGCGGTGTTTTGTATGTTCTCGGCATCGACCACCTCGACCCTGTCGAAATACTTCCGCCAAAATGTGAAGCAAATCCCGAAGATTATTTGACTTGGGTTTATCCGGGCGGTATTAAAATTCACCATGTCAAAAATGGACACGATATTACGTTAGTCGGTTCTGAGCGGGAATTTCGGCATCAGCAAGACCGTGGTAAAATTAAACCGCTCCATACTGTTGATATTCGGTGTTACAACGGTGGTACGACAAGAATTCAGGATGATTTTGCGTACTGTGTTCGTAACCGGCTTCGACCATTCCAAGACCTCTTTTACGGAGCCGCCACCGCAACAGCATGTCAACTTGCTAACATTACCTATAAACTGAACCGACCACTAAAATGGGACGCCGAAAAAACCGCCTTCAATGATGAACAGGCTAACCGCTTCGTCGCAAGACCAAAACGATCACCATACATCATCAGTTAATCATGAGTAATGAACTCATTCACGTAACAGTCCGTTTTATGTGATATTTCCGTGCTTTTTATCTGAACCGTACAGATAAAA
>JAITBS010000446.1 GCA_031283515.1 Planctomycetaceae bacterium | reverse complement strand
TTTGGGGGTCTTCACCCTGAAAGGGTGGTATTTTCATAACCGTAGGTCAAGCGAAGCGCGACCTACGGTAAACATCTCGCCTCAACATCGTCTGAAAGACGAAACTGAACGATCTGAATTACACATTCGATGTTTAAAATTCTGTCTTTCAGACAGAGGACTGTTCGTTGTACGAGTCCGCAGGTCGATGACCTGCGGTTATGAAAATCACACCCCTGTCGGGGTGAAAATCGAAAAACAAGCATTCCGCTGATATATTACCGCATTTTCAACTGAAAATGGCGCAGGTTAGTTAATAGTTGATAGTGAATAGTGAATAGTTGCGCAAGCGGAGTACGACCAAAACGGTAATACTCCGCATTGCGAACTATCCACTGTCAACTCTCAACTATCAACTAACCATTGCCCTTTCAGGGCGTTAGGTTGGAGAAGAACTAACCCCACCCCGTTGGGGCGGGTTATAATCCAGACGCCCCTATCGGGGCTAATGGGAAAAACGAATATTCCGCCGGAATATTATGAAATTCGAAAATTCTTGGGTTTACGGCTCTTGTAAGAATATCATTTCAAAGTACAATATTTGTTCTGTTCTGTCCGGCAACCATTTCCACTCTCGTCGGTCAACATAGAGTCGAGTCCTAAGAGTTGTAAACTCAAAATAATCACTCAACAAAACTCTATCAAGGTTTCGCTATTGCGGTTTTCGTTTTGTGAAACCCCCAAATAAAGCGATGACCTAACTTAATACCGGTTGCTCAATTCAACACTTTACAAA
This sequence comes from Planctomycetaceae bacterium, assembly GCA_031283515.1. Taxonomy (GTDB): domain Bacteria; phylum Planctomycetota; class Planctomycetia; order Pirellulales; family Thermoguttaceae; genus WRKP01. Next base: position 5,428 of record JAITBS010000446.1, on the reverse strand, counting down.
ATATTTTATTTCGGATGTTCGGCAAAAATAAAAGCGTTTACAAATTGGTGCTTCCGACTTTGGAATCGCCGCGTGAATTGGAACGGCTTTCCTTTGCCGAATTAAATAATCTTGCGTCGGAAATTCGTGAAGAACTTTGCCGGCTTTATGATCATCGTTCAGTTCATTTTGCTTCCAATCTTGGAGTTGTCGAGCTTTGTATTGCCTTGCATACGACATTTGATTTCTCTTGGGATCGGCTCATTTGGGACACCGGACACCAAATCTATCCCCACAAACTCCTTACCGGACGTTTCAATCGGTTCGCAACAATTCGCACAAAAGGCGGTTTGATGGGATTTCCCAATCCAGAGGAAAGCGAATACGATTTGATGATGACCGGTCATGCCGGTTGTAGTGTTGGTACAGCACTTGGTCTTTGCTGCGGTGATGATTTGATTGCCGGTTCCAATAAACGGCACAGTGTTGCAGTCATTGGCGATGGTGCTTTGAGCAGCGGAGTTGTGTATGAAGCGATGAACCACGCCGGAGGTCTCAAAAAAAATCTGACCGTCGTTCTCAATGATAATAAAATGTCAATTTGCCCGCGTGTCGGCGGGTTGTCCGATCATTTGGATCGTTTGCGGATGCATCCGATTTACAGCCGGATTAAACAAAAATTGCACCGTCTTGTTGATCGCACTCCAATCATTGGGTCATCGGTGGATTCTTTTTTTGGTCGTTTCAAAAATGCGCTCAAAGCAGGATTACTTGGCGGCATGTTGTTTGAGGAGCTTGGTTTTCGGTACATTGGTCCCATTGACGGTCACAATATCGCTCGGCTTCAACGTTTTCTCCGTATGGCGCGAAGTCTTGAAGAACCGGTTCTTCTGCACATTTTCACAGAAAAAGGACGCGGATTTCGCCCTGCCGAAGAAAACCCGACAGCTTATCACGCACCCAAACCAGGGAATTTAGAACCGCTATTCCCTGCTTCGTCAGTTGCAAGTTCTTCTTCCACTCCTCAACTTGCTTCACAATCTTCATTTTCCGATTCGCAACCTCAACCGCAACTTACTTCATTCACCGAACATACCCGCAATGCAATTGAATTATTGATGCGGCAAAACGACAGGGTTTGTGTGATTACGGCGGCGATGTGTCAGGGCAACATGCTTGAACCGATTCGTGATCGATTTCCAAATCGTTTTTTCGATGTTGGTATTTGCGAATCTCATGGAGTTGTTTTTGCTGCTGGTTTAGCCAGAGCCGGCATGTTGCCGATAGTCGATATTTACAGTACATTCTTACAACGGTCTTACGATCAACTGTTTCAGGAAGTTTCATTGCAAAATCTTCCGGTCATTCTGGCGATTGATCGTGCCGGATTGTCGGGACCGGATGGTCCCACTCATCACGGTGTTTTTGACATTGGTTATTTGCGTCCGTTTCCGAATTTTGTTCTTATGGCTCCGGCGGATGCTCTTGATGTGGAACCGATGTTCCGCTTTGCCGAACTTCTGGAACAACCTGTTGCCATTCGTTATCCTAAAGCGACAGCAACTATTGTTGAGCGTAATCCCGAACCAATTCGATTAGGTAAAGCAGAAATAATTCGTAATGGTCATGACGGAATGATTGCTGTTTACGGTGCTTTTTTGGAGACGGCTGTTGAAGCTGCCAAAACGTTGGGGAAAAATCTTGATGGTTTGGGGCGTGTTGATGTTGGGGTGATCAACGCTCGGTTTGCCAAACCGCTTGATACTGATCTGATTTTACAACCGCTTCGTGAAGGCAAATTTTTGATTACGTTTGAAGAAGGGATGTTGGTTGCCGGTTTTGGCAGTGCGGTTCTCGAAGCAGCAAACAACGAACAACTCGATACACGACATTTACGGCGATTGGGTATTCCCGATCATTATGTAGAACACGGTGAACGTTCCGAACTGCTGGATGATCTCGGGCTAAACGAAAAACAACTTGTCAAAGTTTGCCGTGAAATTGTGTTCGGATAAGGCTTGCATCTATTCTTTCGCTTGCCGTCTGGTTCTTTGGGGAGAAAGATTACCCTAACTATCAACTCTCCGCTATCAACGACAAAACATATCACCTGAAAGGCGAAACGGAACGATCTGAATCGTACAACCGGCGATGAATAAACTTCTGTTTTTCAGACAGAAGTTTATTCTCTGAGCGAGTCCGCTGGTCGATAACCTGCGGTTATGAAAATTACATTCCTTTTCGGGGTGAGAAGAAAAATTAAAAAGACGACTGAATTATTACAGATTACTAGCGGAAACTTGGAATTAAATAGACTCATAGTAAATTCAAACGATTGTATCAATCAATTGTTTTATACCAAGATAGAGGGTTGTATGCAATAATTCGCTTACTCCCGATTCATTGGACATAACGTTTTAGTCAGACGATTTCAATAAGAACGATGAATTGTCTTGTAAAGGTTTGTCCCTAATTTATAGACACACCAGTGAATATCCCCAATTTTTCCCAAATTATATTAAAATCACTAAGTTCAATATTAAATTCTTTTTTATTGTTTGCTTTTACAGTGTATTATGATAATAAAATAAGGAAAATATGACTTTTAAAGAATTTAGGTGTCTTTTTCCTGTTGCATTGTTTTGGAAAAATACAAAAACATTTCCTGTTAATTAAACTTTTCCGGCATTTTAGACGATTTGATTTTTGCGGGGATTGTCGGTAAATCCGTATTTATTGACTAATTTAGTGATAGGATACTCAAACAAAATAATTTTTTTGAAAATTCCTCTTACAAAAAAGAAAAAGAATTACTATACTTTGACACCCAACATAAGGATTTTCCCGATTTAATCGGAGAAAATTCGTCGATAGAAGGATTCTATCGTTCATTATCACAAGGAAGAAGAAAATGAATTGTCTCCACCGTATTGCAATAGCCGTTTTGGGGATGTTCCTCGTGAGTTTGTGCTGCCAGATTGGTTGCCAACCACAACAGCCGTTTTACCTGACCGAAAAGGGACATTACAAAAAACATCTGATTACCAAAGCGACTCGGATTGATTATCCTGATGTCGATGTTCCTTCAACATTGGAAGTCTGCCAAACTCAGGAACCGCTGACTCTGGATAACCCTAATCCGACCGATTATTGGGACCTAACTCTCGAAGAAACAATCCAGATCGCACTCAAAAACAGCAAAGTGATCCGAACACTTAATGGTGTTGGGTTCTCGCAAGCTGGTGTGTCCGGTACTCCGGGAACACTTCTTTCTTCACCCAATGCCATCGGAACCGTTTATGATCCGGCATTGGTCGAAAGTGATCCGCGTTACGGAGTTGAAGCTGCTCTTTCCGCCTTTGACGGTCAATTAACTGCCGCCGCAAACTGGGCAAAAACCGATGTCCCGAACCGCGTGTTCAGTACACCATCTCCTACTATGTCCGATTATCTTGATGACGCGGGAACTTTTTCCGTCGGAATCAATAAATATGCCGCAACCGGTGGTCAGTTTTATGTAAATCATGTCAACCAATACCGTAATGGCAGTACCACTCCGGTTAATTGGACAAGTTATCTCGAAGGCGGTTTTCGTCACCCATTGTTACAAGGTAATGGTATTCAGTTTAACCGAATCGCCGGTCCCGGAGCCACTGCCGGATTTTATAATGGAGTCATGATCGCCCGAATCAGTACGGATACGGCATTGAACGATTTTGAAATGGCAGCACGGAATCTTGTTGCGGATGTTGAAAAAGCCTATTGGAATTTGTATTACGCCTATCATCGTCTCGAATCAATTAAATCAGGACGTGATTCCGCTCGCCAAACTTGGTCACAAACTCATGCAATGTATTCTGTGGGAGCTCCCGGCGGTCGCGCCCAATATGAAGCCCAAGCACGAAGTAATTACTTCACATTCCGTGCTCAGTCGGAAGTTGCACAAAGTAATTTGTTCAAAACAGAAAATACTCTGCGTTACATTCTTGGTCTTACTTCAACAGACGGACGCTTGATCCGACCAATTGATGATCCAATTATTGCTCCATTGAAACTCGATTGGCAAAATGTTGTTTGTGAATCTATTTTGCGGTCACCGGAACTTCGTAAACAAAAATGGGATGTTAAACGGCGGGAACTTGAATTGATTGCATCCAAAAATTTCCTGTTACCGCGATTGGATTTTACTGCTAATTATCGTTGGACTGGAGTGGGCAAAGACCTTTTGGATCCCGATAACAGCCGGAGTAATGCTTATGGTTCGCTTACCAGCGGTAACTATGCAAGTTGGGTGATGGGATTTGAAACATCGATGCCATTTGGTTGGCGAAAGGAGCTGGCAGGGGTTCGCAATGCTCAACTTCAATTAGCCAGATCGCGTGCTTTACTTCAAGAACAGGAATTGGAATTGACTCATCAGATTGCCGATTCGTTCCGAGAAATCAGCCAAGCGTATCAACAAAGCCGTACTATTTTGCAACGGCGAATTGCTGCAGATGACGAAGTCAGTTCCGTCAATGCCGCTTACAAAGCGGGAACAACTACCCTCGACCAATTACTCGACGCTCAACGCCGTCAGGCAGAAGCCGAAACAGAATATTATCGTTCGATTGTCGATTATAATCTGGCAATTATGACATTGCATTATCGAAAGGGTTCGTTACTCGAATATAATAATGTTGCGTTATCTGAAGGAGCGTGGCCTGCCAAAGCCTATTTTGACACCAAACGCCGTGCACGTGAACGTGATGCCGGACATTATTTGAATTACGGATTTACACGGCCGCGAGTTGTGAGTCGGGGAACTTATCAGCAATATCAAAACAATTATAATACAATCCTTGATGGTCAATCGTATCCTGAATCTGTTCCAACAGAATCTCCAATTATTGCACCGCCAGCTCCACAGGTTATCGAAACACAATCGAATATTTCTCCATTACCGCCTAAATCGGTTGTTGTTCCGGCAACTAATTCAATGCCTTTAACAAACAATGGAACATCCGGTTCTTCGTTGACCAATTCGCAGGTTTCATTTACAACTCCTTCTGTTGTCAAACCTGTACCAACACGAAACAACCGCTATGTCGAAAACTCTTCGTCACTACCGCCATTGTAAGGCAATTCAAAAAATGCTGCGTTGGCTAATGCTTTGCTAATCTGTAATTTTGGGATATTGTGTTTTCGATAAGCCTGTTTGGTCAAGGTTACCTTTTGGTCTCTGCCAAATTTTAAGATTAACGAAGTGCCAGAAAAAAATCAGGAATATTCAAAAAACAAAAAATCCCCCTTGACCTCAGATTTTATTTTGTTATATTCAGAACTTTAATTCAATCACGTTTTGTATTTTTACCGTATTGTATTGCGGTAAGCGAATCGTGGCTATTTCAAAGGAACCTTACAAAATAAGGAGTCTGAAAATGGAAAATGTATTAAATTGTTTGGTTGG
>JAITBS010000365.1 GCA_031283515.1 Planctomycetaceae bacterium | reverse complement strand
TGAAAATGGCGCAGGTTAGTTAATAGTTGATAGTGAATAGTGAATAGTTGCGCAAGCGGATTACGACCAAAACGGTAATACTCCGCATTGCGAACTATCCACTATTCACTCATAACTATTCACTATTCACTCCCCACTATCCACTATTAACTATCAACTCTCAACTACTTAAATTATGGTAATTCCGGTATTCCGCCATCGCTGATATCTGCTAACATCAAAAGCATGATATCGGCAGTATTATTTTGAACAGCAACAACCGAACCGTCACCTCTCAGGAAATTACAAATTCCCGGATGGTAACTGCCGAAACCATATCCGCCGGTTGGTTCGCGTTTCAGGACATCCTCTGCCCGCTTGACGAGAACACCAACCGGAGAAGAATAATTGTGTATAAGACATGACATTGCGGAAAAATTGTTATCACCTTGATAAAATCCGCTACAGTCCGTTCGTGCAACCTTAGCACTGCCGCCGCTTGGAGCCAAACCGCCGGCACTGGCATCTTCAACACACTTCCCAAGATAATCCGGCGGAATATATTTTTCCCCAACAATCAGTTGATTACTGGTGCCGTCCGACCAGTCAGCAAAGGAATTAGAAGCTTTCCATGTCTTGAAATCACCGGCAATTTGTAATGCTGACATTTTGAATGGGGAACTATTTTTACGATTCGGACTATTGGTTTCATAAGCAGAACGGCTATTGAACGCAACATGCCACCATGTTGTGATATCCGAAGCTGTTGTCCGACCGGCAGGAATTGTTCCTTCCGTTCGCAAGTAAATGATCGGCGCATAATCGGTTTGCGGACCGGGACGCCAGTCATCAGTAAAAGCAACTCCGCTGCGGCGTGAAGGACATTTGATAATCGGAACAGAACCATGAGCATTTTTCTGTTCTGTTGTTAATGTTCCCCAATACGTTCGGAAATCCCGTGAAATACCTGTTCCATTGTTGTACGAAGTGATGTTCTCGTAAAGGGACTGTTGCTCAATAAACGGCAACTGCAAAACCCAAAAACCGGGGCGATAATCTTGAATAAACTGTGGAGGCAATCCCAGTGTGGTATCGTGAAAGTTGTGTATTCCGATACCGGTTTGCTTGAGGTGGTTGGTACATTGTGAACGTCTTGCGGCTTCCCGCGCCGCCTGAACTGCCGGTAATAGAAGAGCAATTAATACGCCAATAATCGCAATAACAACAAGAAGTTCGACAAGAGTAAAACCGAATGGTATGGAATGGAAAAGTAGTAAGAAGTTTTTGGAAAAGGATTTGGAATGCAAACACTTGTCATGATCTGTTATGAACTCTTCATCTAATACTCCCCCCCTCTTGTTTGCCCATTTTAATAGGGCTGTTTTCTTCATAATTTCTCCTAAGTTCTTCATCGGTATGCTCCTTAATTTTAGAGATTTCTTTGAAATGACGGCATGATATGTCTGTCGATACAACACGGCAAATAATACATAACATGAGTCAAATCATTTCAAAGTTATAGCAAGAAAAGATCAGAGAAGTCAAACGGAATTTTTCTTTCCATTATATTTCACGGCATTTTCGGCAAAATACGAACTAATAACGTTTCTTCAAAATGCGACTCCACAACGAACAACATAAGATTGCCCTACTCACTGGGTAGGGGGGGGGAATAAAATCACCTCAACTATTTCACCCTAAAAAAAAAATAGAGAGAATAGTAGAGAATAGTTGAGAGTAGTTGAGAGTTGATAGTGGATAGTGGAGAGTTCGCGTAAATATTTCACCGAAATATTACACGTGTTGTTTGGCTTTTAACAAAGATTAATTTCCAATGAGACAGAGTTCCTGTTCGATTCTTTCGAGTCGGGTTTCGATTTGGTTGTCAACAGTTCCCAACGACGTTTCAAGAACACAACCTCCGCGAGAAATTTTCGGATCGGGAATAATTTCTGTTTGTACGGATTTGGTCATTTCGCGTACTAAAATATCTATTTGCGGCTGCAAGGTATCGTAATCGTCCAAGTTCAAACGAATCCGTACCGTTGCACTGCCCGTGCCCAACTCCAACACTTCACGTAATAATTTTAACGGTACATCAATCATTTCCGGTAAAGATCGTGAAATTGCTCGTTCCGCAATTGTTGTTGCGACTTTGATGGCGCTCTGTTCCCAAAGTTGCAAAAAGGATTGTTTTGCGGTTTCAAACCGTTCTACCATTGTTTTCAGAGCCGGCAAAAGAGTTTCGAGTTGTGTTCCGAGTTGAATTTCTGCTTCACGGCGGACTTTTTCCGCATAATCGATAGTTGCTTGAAGTTCGCCGTCCGCATAACCTTTTGCCTTGCCTTCGCTGCAGCCAGCCTGATAACCTTCATCATAACCATTTTTTCGTGCAGTATCTTCATCTTGTTTGAGTTGTGTTTTCAGTTTGATAACTTCGCTTTCCAATTGATCTTTTCGTTTTTTGAAATTATCTTCAGCGGTTTGCAGATGTTTATGTAATTCAGACAATTGATTTCGGATTGTTTCGGTTTCCTGATTGGCGTTGCAACGGGCTTGCTCCACTTCATTAAGAGCCTTTTCCCGCTCAATACGGGCAAGTTCCCGTATCCGAGCCACTTCATTCCGCGCCTCCGCTGCAACCTGAACCGCTTCCGCTTTAACCCTCGAAAGAAAATCAGACGCCTTCTCTTCCAAATCAACAAAATTAAACGGAACAGGACGGTATGTTATCGGTTTTTGTACAAATTGCTCTTCGTTTATTGTCATTTTTTTCTCGTATCAGGTATTGCTGCTGCAAGTATATGTTGTATATTTTGTACAGTGATCAATGAATGATCAATGAGTCTATTTTATTAACGGTTCGAATACTTTTCAAATAAGTCCGCAAATGACACCGATTTTCGCAGAAAACAATCTGTGTCAATCTGGAAAATCTACAGACAAATTCCCCTCCCAAAAACATTTGTTCCTATTCAAAGTATATCAGTTGTTTACTGCATTATGGTTTCGGCTTTATCCAAAAGAATGTTTCTTGCGCGGCAGACATCATTTTCGTTAATTGTTCCAAGATGTTTAAGTTGTTGGCGCATTTGGTATTCTCTGGTTGGTGAAAAATGTTTTGTAACACGTTCAATCAGCGACGGCTTGGCTCCGATTAACGCCGTCAACATCGTTACCGTATCCACCGAATAGAACAACTTCACAAGTTCCGTATTGTCGAGATGTTCCAGATCATCGAATGAATAAGATCGGTTTGGAAATTCTTTGGAGTTGTATTGTTGATGATTTGTTTCCTGTGTTCGGCTTGTTTCAACAATTTTACGGAGAACCGCCTTTCCTTTAATTCGGTGTGTTTCCGAACTGCGGTGTTCCAGGCGTTCCCGAAGCGATAATTCGATTTCGTGCAAAATTTGTTTGTCTGTCTCTTTAAATTCGGCAAGACGTTTTGTTACTTCCTTTTGTAATGCCGCCGACAAACAACCTAATATTTTTCCTGCCCGTGATGCCGGAAGATGTGCCAACACGACCGTTACGGTTTGCGGATGTTCTTCAATGATTTCCCGAACAATATCGTCCGTTTCCACATACCGCAAGAAATCAAACGGTTGATTGGACGGCAGAAACGAATCCGTTTCAAAACAAACGGTATTCTCCAACCGGTTTGGCGGGATATGAGTAACACATTCTGCGAACTGGTGTTCTATGACTGTTGACGTTGGGCGTGATTTTCGACCGGCTTTGTGCAGAAATTCATTGGCAAGCCGATTGGTTTCCTGAACAGAAACCGGTTTGAGTGACATCATTTCACGCCGTACTGCTTTTGCCGATTCGGAATCGAGTCGCCCAAGCAATAAATCAACCGTTTTCCATTCCAAACCGCTTAACAACAACGCTGTTTTTCTAACACCATCCATAATAGTTAATAGTTAGTAGTGAATAGTTAATAGTGAATAGTTCGTAGTGAATAGTTCGTAGTATAGTGAGTTAATAATTATAGTAGTTTGTAATTATAGTAGTTTGTAATTATGAGAACAGTTTATTATTGTCAATGTTCATAAATCGCTTGCGTAACTATTCACTATTCACTATCAACTATTCACTACTCACTATGACGTTTCCGATCCATTGTCTTATAACGGCAGCGGCGGCGTCGGGGGTTTCTATAACAATGGTACTGGCTTCGTCCACCAGCGTATGAATATCTTTGTCAAACCCATCCAGATTGCGCTCCATTTCAACCGCAGCTTCTTCGGCGGCAATTTCTTGTTCTTTTTCTTGTTTGAGTCGTTCTTCTATTTGTTCAGGTGTTTCCGGTTCCGGTTCGCCCTTGCATCGCCGCAACCATGCGGCATGTTCTTTTTCGAGTTCTTCCTGCGTTTTACCAAGAACTGTGTTCCGCTGACGTTCTGCGATTTTTTGTGCTACTCGAGCCGCTTCAAATTTTTTAATCAATGTAATTGCATTCAGAACAGCTTCTTCACGCGGTGAAAAAACTTTGGCGGTTTTTTCGCGTTCTTTGTCCAATACTTCCAGTTGTTCTTTTCCTGCTTCGATGTACCGTACAATATCATTAGGGGTTAACCGTTTGGGATAAATTTCGTCATTGAGTTCTTCACGATCTTGAAGTTCTTTCAGTTGAAGCCCTGTCATTTCTTCAATTTTCCGATTTTTTTCATTGCGTGCTTCTGCTCGTTTTTTGATAAATTCAATTGCTTCTTCGATAGGTATTTTGCCAACTGTTTTCGGGAACTTTTTACCTTTAACCGTTTTTTGCCGTGACACCATGATGGCGGGATTGATTCGGCTAAGGGATTCGAGGAGTTTAATTTGTTCCTCGAAGGTCAGACCGTTTTGGGGCTGAATATATTCAACCAGTTTACTCGGCAAAACAGGTTGTTTTGAATAATCGGGTTCTTTCTTTTTTTTCGCTTTCTTTTTACCAAACACGGAAATGTAGATAGTGAATAGTTGATAGTTAATAGTGAATAGTTGATAGTGAATAGTTTGCAAGCGGAGTTTTAGTATTTCGGCAGTCGGTCGTAATCCTCATGCGAACGATCCGCGATTAACGCCAATAGTAGAAGTACTATTTGCGGTTATGGTTTGTAATTATTCAGTTGTTGTGTATTTTCAATTATTTTTTTCGACGAGTACGGCATTTCCGATCCATTGGCGAATTACTGCGGCGGCGGCTTCGGGGTTTTCGGCGATCAGTTCGGCGATTTCGTCTTTTAGCGAGCGGATGGAGCCGAAGGAATCCAATGTTCGTTCAATTTCTTCTTCTTTTTCGGCTTCGGCGGCGGCAGCGGCTTCGGCTTCGGCGGCGGCTTTTGCCTCCATTTCCGCCCGAACCCTCGCTTCAATCACCTCCAACGGCGTTTCCGAACCCTCAACAATCACAATCGGTTCCGGTTTCGGCGGTTTGGTAATCGACCAAAGAACACACAAACCGCAAAGAACCAAACCCATCAAACTCAAACTTTGCCAATTTTGTTTCAACCACAATTGAATCTGTTGCCATGTCGTCAACACCACAACCGGTTCTTCTTTGGGACTATAAAATTCAACTGTTACCAAACTTAACGGATCAGGATTCAATTTGGATTTCCACCAAGGCATTAACAGTTGTGCGATACTTCGTTGCGTTGTTTGGCGGATTGTTTCTCTTGTGGTTTCCAACTCTTCTTCAGTGGGTTCCGGCGGTATTTCCCCTTGTTTGCCGTTTTCCAGATACCATGATTCGAGAACATGTTTTTGCGGAATCCGAATCGTTGCCAACACGCGTTCCGGTGTAAACGGAACAATTTCGGTATTGGCTTCTTGACCTTGTAGGGCGTTGGTGAATTCCTCTTCGTGTTTCTTTTCGGTTGTTTTGGCGCCGCCTGCCATATCCTGCTGCGGATCAATCAACGGTCGAGACATCATCGCAATTTGACCCGGACGACCATAACGATCATAACCCGTTTTCATATAATCCAAACCCAAAATATGTTGAGTTAATTTGGTTGGTTTGCCATGTTGCACTGTGAGAAGTGTTTCACTCAAATGCTTTGTCAATTCGACCGATGTTTCCACCTGAAGTCCTTCGATATGCGGTAAGATATTGTAAATTTTATTTTTGAACATTTCCTGATACCGAGTCATTTGCCGGAGGTAATCGCCGGTACCGCCGGTTAATTCTTCACCGGCACCGTTGTAACTTCGGTTGTTGCGGCGGTCAATAATTTTAATTTCTTTCAAATCGGTATTACGAAACGCTCCCTGAATTGCTCCGCCGATGGCGGAGATGGTATTATCTTCGAGTGGTTTGAAACTTACCGTATCCACAAACACCGAAACAGAAAAAACTTCTTTTTTCGCCCAAATATTTCTGTCCCAATCTTTTCGTAAACTTGGAACAACAGACGCCGACGCAATACCGCCCATGTGTGTAATTTCATCGGCAACATCGTGAGCGATCGCATTGATTCTCCGTTCTTCTATCATTTTGGAACTTGCCCAGGGAGTGAGCGATAGCGCGGCTTCTTTTCGGGCGTTCCCGCGTGAGTCGATAGCTTTTGCTTCGTGAATAGTTGCGGCGTAAGTGGCGCGTAGAGTTTTTGGAACCATCAACAGATCGCCAACCCAATGATGTGATTTCAAGTTTGCGCCGGCTAACGCATCTTCAACTGCCCGTTGTTCCTCTTGCGTGAAGTGCCAACCGTTGTAAAGAGCAAGTTCATTGGAACGCGGATCACTCGATTTAATACTGCCGACAATAAGATAACCAAGAGAAACTAACAGAGTAGTGAACAAGAGTACCGCGACAATCCGATTGCCCGGCGTCATGCTCAGGTAAAGATCACGAAGTTGTGCGTATAATTTCTTGAAATAATCCACGGGAAGCAGTTGATAGTTAATAGTGAATAGTTAGTAGTGAATAGTGAATAGTTAGCAAGGAATAGTTGATAATAAATAACGGAACGTAGTAGATTATGGACATTTAATCGCTTGCGTCACTATTAACTATTCACTATTCACTATCAACTATTCACTAACTTAAACTCTTATATTTTGAATTTCCTGATAGGCTTGTACGAATTTATTTCTCATTTGCATCATCATTTTGAAGGCGATATCTGCTTTTTGTACGGCGGTAAGAACTTCTGCCATACCGATTTCACCGCCGGTCATTAACTTTTCAACTGCTTGGTCGGCACGTTGTTGCATCATATTGACTTCTCCGATTCCTCCGAGCAATAGGTCTTTGAATGACGTTTTTTTAATTTCTGCGGCGGTCATTGGGCGATCCGGGTCCATTTTGAAACCGATTCGTCCCATCCCTTGCCTTGGTTCCAGCTGACCGATTCGCCCCACGCCGCCATAAAGATAACTAATACCATCCATGTGTAGTTAATAGTGAATAGTTAGGAGTGAATAGTTAGGAGTGAATAGTTAGCAAGGAATAGTTGATAATAAATAACGGAACGTAGTAGATTACGGACATTTAATCGCTTGCGTCACTATTCACTCTTCACTATCCGCTATTCACTATTCACTATCCGCTATTCACTATTAAGTAATAATTCTTAGTGTTTGGTTTGCCATTGACTTTGTAACTTCGATAGCACCGAGGTTGGCTTCGTAGGAACGTCCGGCTTCTACGGCGTCGGTGAACTCTGTTACGAGACTGATTTGCGGTAAATTGATAAAACCTTGTTCATCGGCATCGGGATGAAACGGAACATATTTCCGAATCGGCGGCAATTCGTCACGGCAAATCTCACGAACAAACACGCCTGCCGAACCATTGGGACCAATTGTGTTATCTTCCTGAAACAAAACATAACGCGGGTCGTATGGTTTTAATTCACCGTCTTCGTTTCGGGTTGAGGTGATATTGGCTAAATTACTGGCAATCGCGGTCATTCGAATCCGTTGAGAGATGAGCCCGCTTGTGCTGACATCCATGATTTTGAGCATTTTTTCCTCCATGAAAGGTTCTTTTCGGAATAGTAGCGATTCCGATAAAATGAATCAAGAGCAAATGCAGTATTAGTTGCGAGCGGCTGGTTGACAGCGGGTAATACCGCATCGGAAGTAATACCGTTTGGGTAATAATCCGCTCTCCACTCCCCACTCTTCATTACATTTGGTCTTGCAAGGTTTTGTTGTGTGTGGTATCTTGACCGCAGGTAGTGTTTCAAATTATGACTGCCTGAAGTGTATCCTGCTGTTGGGGGCAACATCACAGACAACACTAACTATTCACTATTCACCACTAACTATTCACTATTCACTACTAACTATTAACTCATTATGGTTCGTTATCTTGTTCCGTTTCATCCGAAACGTCATCCGCATTTTTTTACGGATGTATTGGTGATTGGCGGTGGTTTGGCGGGATTCCGTGCGGCATTGGCGGTTGATTCGTCGTTGCAAGTTCTTTTGATTTGCAAGAACGGACTTGAAAATTCTAACAGTGTTTATGCTCAAGGCGGTATTGCCAGTGTTTGGGCGCACACCGACACGCCTGAAGAGCATATCGAAGACACGTTAATTGCCGGCGGCGAACTCTGTGATCCTGAAGTTGTTGAGCGTGTGGTTCGCCGCGGTCCCGATGAAATCCGAAATCTGCTCGAAATCGGGACGAAATTCGATAAAAAAGCAAACGGCGAAATCGTGCTCGGTCGTGAAGGCGGACACCGGAGTGACCGGATTTTACACGCCAACGGCGATTCGACAGGAAAAGAATTGATTCGATCCATGATTGAAGAAATGAAACGTCATCCTAATATTCGGATTTGGGAAAACACATTTGCACTTGATTTGCTGACAGCGGATAATAATTGTCGCGGTGCCATTGTGTATTGGAAAAAGCATGATGAAAAGGAAATCATCTGGGCAAAACAAACGATTCTTGCGAGCGGTGGTATTGGTCAACTGTATCGGGAAACAACCAATCCTGAAATTGCAACCGGCGATGGAATTGCGATGGCCTATCGGGCAGGGGTTAAAATTCGCGATATGGAATTTGTGCAATTCCATCCGACAGTTTTATATATAGCCGGAAGCAGCCGCAGTTTAATTTCGGAGGCGATGCGTGGTGAAGGTGCGTTGTTGGTTGATCGGAGGGGCAATCGGTTCATGCCGGATTATGATGAGCGAGCGGAGCTTGCGCCGCGTGATGTGGTGAGTCGGAGTATTGTCCGGCAGATGGAAAAAACAAATTCGCCCAATGTTTATCTTGATTTGACGCACAAGCCGGCGGATTGGATTTACGCACGTTTTCCGGGTATTGCGTCGACTTGCGGACATTTTGGTATTGATATTGCCAAAGACCGAATTCCTGTACGTCCTGGTGCTCATTATTCGATGGGAGGAGTTTTGGTGGATGGTGACGGGCAAAGTTCGTTGAATGGTCTTTGGGCGATTGGTGAAGTTTCGAGTACAGGTTTGCACGGAGCCAACCGGCTTGCGTCGAACAGTTTGCTTGAGGCGTTAGTTTTTGGTGAATCGTCGGGATGTTTGTCGTCGAAGAAGGCTCAGAGTATGAGCAATGATTATCAGGTTGAATTGATTGAAAATCCGCCGTTACCGCCGCTTGACCCGATACAACAACAATTCCATTCTCTTATTGACTTAGCGGATATTAGAAACGCCTTGAAGAGTTTACTCTGGCGTACTGCTGGAGTTGTCCGTCAGGAGCATGGTTTACGTGAGGCGTTGGAAGACACGCTCCAGTGGTCGAGCTATGTTTTTTCGCAACAATTCCAATCAATAGAAGGTTGGGAGATTCAGAACATGCTGTTAGTTGCTCGGCTTATTCTCGAAGGAGCGTTGCAACGCTGTGAAACACGGGGTGCTCACAATCGTTCCGATTATCCCGAAACTCTCCAAAACGCGAAACATTCGGTTTTTGCCAATAGGCAAGAATAAAAAATTGCCCAAAAACAATAAAATAAAATATATCAGCGGAATTTTTTTTGAATTGGTTTACAGTTGGCAATTAACAGGTAGGCGGTTAACAGGTTGGCAATTAACTGGTAGGCGGTCTTTCGCCGAAAGGTTGCGAACCCACGGTCGCAACGGTTGGTTTTTTATTTCCGTCCGTCAACAGGGACAAGTCAGCGAGTACGCCGACCAACGGTAAGTAAAAACCCTTCGGCGAAACATTGACTACCTTTGAAGTTTTGGGATGAAGAATAAAAAATAATAATTCCACTGATAGATTACGCTTTTTTTTGTTATTGTGAATGATTGTCTATTCGAAACGGAATTTGTTTTTAGGTTGTATAATCTGAATTGAGCCGAACATATTCTGATGTCAGATCAGTAGTCCAAAAACGGATTCCAGAATCGCCCTCAACAAATGTCAACAAAATATGTGTGGTACGGTTGTTACGAATTGAAGTGACAACTGTTTTCTTGTCAAAAGGTAGTGGTTCACCGTTTTTGAATAATTCAAAACCGTTTAACTTCAACGAAATTTTTTTCGGATCATAAGAAACTCCGGCAGTTCCTGACGCGGAAACAATTCTACCCCAGTTCGGATCGGCTCCGCAAATAGCCGTCTTCACTAACGCATCTTCGGCAATTTTTCGTGCAATTATTTTGGCGTCATTACGAGTTTTGCAGCCTTCAATATCAATTGTAATCAGATGCGAGGCTCCTTCACCATCCTCTGGAATTTTAACGGCAAGCTCAATACAGAGTTCGCGAAGTGTTTTAGCAAAAAGTTCGAAATTGTCTCCGTGAAGCGGAATTGATTGAGCGGCTCCGTTCGCCAACAGTAATAAAATATCAGAAGTACTTGTATGACCATCAACAGAAATACAATTAAACGAATCTTCGGCTGAATTTTGCAACAGTTTTTGAGCAACAGACGGTTCCAACGCCGCATCTGTAACAATAACAGCAAGCATTGTCGCAAGTTTGGGAGCAATCATTGCGGCTCCTTTACAGATTCCGGCTAAGGTAATTGTTTCGCCGTTTTTAAGCGTCAATGATTTTGTAACATATTTTTCCACAGTATCGGTGGTCATTATTCCTTGTGCGGCGTTGAGAAATCCGGTTTCTGATGCGGTCAGTTTTTCGGCAGCTGTTTTAATACCGTTTCGGATTTTATCCATCGGCAAAAGTGTACCGATAACACCGGTTGACATTACAAGTCCTTGCTGCGTATTACCGCCGACACTTTGCGCCGCCAATGCCGCCATTTCTTCGGCGTCACAAATTCCCTGCTCACCCGTACAGGCATTGGCGCAACGGCTATTGGCAACAACTGCCCGAAATCCTTGACCCGGAACACGACTCCGATCAACCTGAACCGGAGCACCACAAACCAGATTGGGCGTGAAAACACCGGCAGCAACCGCCGGAATATCCGAAACAATAAGCGAAAGATCCAACAACTTCGAGTCTGATTTCAAACCACAATGAACTCCCGCAAACCGATAACCTTTAGGAATATAAATGTTCATTAAATTTCTCAAAAACTGTTTACAATATTATTTTTAAATGGAATTACGTTTGTGAACATGCTCGTCAACAATTCCGTAATCAAAAAATTTTTGTAATTGTATCATGTTGTAGGTCTTTGTCAAGATTATCGAAATGATTTGAGTGTTCTGAGTGCTTGTAATCATGTTAATTTGGTGTAGAATTAGTTTATGGATCGTTATTCACGTCAAATTGTTTTTTCCGGTCTTGGCCGGATTGGTCAACAAAAACTGTTGGAATCAACGGTTGCGGTGGTTGGTTTGGGAGCGTTGGGGTCGGTTGCTGCCAATCTTCTTTGTCGTGCCGGTGTTGGACATATTCGGTTGATTGATCGGGACTACGTCGAAAAAACAAACCTGCAACGGCAAATTCTTTACAATGAACAAGACGCCGAAAAACGATGTCCTAAGGCGGTTGCGGCATTTAATCATTTACGCAACGTTAATTCGGAAATCGTGTTGGAACCGGTTGTTGCCGAACTCGGAGCGGTTAATATCGGACAAATATTTGAAAATGCCGATCTGGTTCTTGATGGTTTGGATAACTGGGAAACACGGTTTTTAATAAATGAAGTTTGTCATCAATCCGGTATTCCGTGGATTTATTGTGCTGCGTTGGGATCGGAAACAATGTTGATGAATCTGTTACCCAATAAAGATTGTCCTTGTTTACGGTGTTTTCTGTCTCCCGAATCCGGTTCGGCTGCCGGAC
Organism: Planctomycetaceae bacterium; assembly: GCA_031283515.1. GTDB lineage: Bacteria > Planctomycetota > Planctomycetia > Pirellulales > Thermoguttaceae > WRKP01. The sequence continues at coordinate 8,353 of JAITBS010000365.1, read as the reverse complement.
AATCTTGTGCCACTGCCGGAGTGTTGAATATGGCAACAGGAATGATTGCTGCGGTTCAGGTTGCGGAGGCTGTTAAAATTCTGACGGAATCAGCATCGGAAATTCGAAACGGACTTTTTGTTGCGGATTTGTGGAACAACCGGTTCAAAACCATTCCTATCGAAAAAGACTCAGACTGTCCTATTTGTGTTCATCGGCGTTACGAATTTCTCAACCGTTCGGGCGGTTCTCGTGTTACACGAATTTGCGGCAGTAATTCCATCCAGGTTTCGCCTTCAAAACCTGTGCAGCTTCCTCTCGAAACAATGGCAAAACAGTTGGCAAAAAATACGGATAACAAAACGAAAATCGAATTACATCCATTCATGTTGAATTTTGATAACGGACAAAATTGTATTCAGATTTTTCAGGATGGACGAGTGATTATTGAAAACGCACGTGATGAAACGGAGGCGTTATCGCTCTATTCCGAATATGTCGGTCTGTAACATAAACAAAAAACTATTCACACAAATTGATATTTTACCTTGCCGACAATTAGTTATTTTTGTAATCTATCAGTGGAATATTCGTCAATTTGTTTACCAATGGGCACCAAAGGCCGCCTACCACCATTGGAATTGTTTAATACAAATCGTTGCAATATTAAAATAATGAATGCAAGAAGTATATTATAATTAGTGTATTGTAAATGGTATCGGTTTATTATTGGCGTCAAAACATTCGATTTCGAGGTGTTCGGGCCAAACATCGGGTTGAGCACGGATAACAATTTCTACATTGCCATCACGTTCAATCGTTGCTAATTCAATGCGTTTTTTATTGTTCAGATATTCGACAACATCATCGGCAAGAATCACACGGATTTTGGCAATATTGGGATGTTGCGACGCCAGAACTAATGCACGAAAAACTTCCAACGCCATACTTTCCGATGATTTGACAACTCCACCGCCATGACAACACGGACATTCCTGATACACGCTTCGTTTGAGCGAAGGACGAACTCGTTGACGAGTCATTTCAATCAATCCAAAAGGACTCGTACGCAAAATCTTGGTTTTAGCACGATCGCGTTTGATAGCATCACGAAGTATTCGTTCGACATTGCGGCGATGCATTTCCTTTTTCATGTCAATAAAATCATTGACAATCACACCACCAAGATCACGTAACCGAATTTGCCTTGCAATTTCTTTCGCAGCAATAAGATTCATTTGATAAGCGGTTTCTTCAGCGTTATCTTCTGTACGAAAACTACCGCTGTTGACATCAATAGCAACCAATGCTTCCGTCTGATCGATCACAAGTGAACCGCCGCCTTTTAATGGAACTCGACGATGGTTAATTCTCGAAATTTCCTTATCAATTCCGAATTTGTGAAAGATTGGTTCTTTACTTTCATAAAGTTGCAACCGATTGACATGGCGCGGCATTACGAATTGTAGAAATTCTTTTGCTCGGTCAAATGCAGCCGGTTCGTCAATAAAGATGGAGTCAATTTCTGAACTGAAAATATCGCGGATAGTTCGGGTAATCATGTCGCTTTCTTCATAGATATCAATCGGAGAAGGCATTTTTTTCAAGCGGCGAACAATCACTTTCCAGAGTCTCATAAGATAAGCGAGATCGCGTGAAAGTTCTTTTTGAGTTCGGTCGGCACCAGCGGTTCGCACAATAAACCCAAGTCCTTTGGGAGGATGCAAACCATTCATCATATCGCGTAATTTTCGCCGTAACGACTCATCTTCGATTTTGCGCGAAACACCAACTCTGCCCAATGAAGGCATCAGCACAAGATAACGACCCGGAATACTAATATAAGTCGATAATGTTGGTCCTTTATTACCAATACTTTCCTTGATAACCTGAATAAGAACTTCATCACCGCGTCGGAAAATTTCTTGAATGGGAGGTTTAAAACGTGGTCTGTTAGAATTGAAACCATCATCAGGGACGGAATTTTTGGAATTCCGATCATCGCGGTGATTCCGATTATTGGCTTGTTCACGACGTTCTTTTTCTGCCCAACCGGGAACCTGCCTAAAATAACATGGTTCAACATCACTAATGTGAAGGAATCCATTACGTCCGATTCCGAAATCAATAAACGCTGCCTGAATACTTGGTTCTATATTAACAACAACACCTTTATAAATATTACCGACGTAATTATCATGAGCGGTGCGTTCAACATAAAGTTCCTCGAGCAAGCCGTTTTCGACAATTGCAATCCGGCATTCTTCCGGTTGCCGGACGTTAATTAACATTTCTTGTTTCATTCTTTGCCTTTCCTCACGGCGGGAAAGCGCATACGTTTTACTTTTTTTGAATCGAAATTTCTTCAGTCAATTGGCATCGAATCCGTTTGGGAAAAATACTTTTGAAAAGTTCTTTTTTCAATCCAAGAACCTGAAGGATTTCCCGAATACCGGCTTCTGGACCGTTTTGTGCTAAAATTGTTACGGTCAGCTGACCGGTTTCTTGTGAAAACCGGAGTTCATTGATTGCCGTGCGGACATTGACAAACTTACCGTTGGATTTTTCAATGATTACCGAATCTGCTGACAGGAAGGAGGAAATTTGATTTACGGTTTGCGAATGAAGTTCTTTGGGGACACTAAGTTCGAATGTTGAGGAGTCAAGTTTTGCTTTTGTTTCCTGTTGATCGAGTTGTCGAGCCGAATAGAAATCCAATCCTTTAACCGAACAACGATTTAAGTCGGTAAGAAGAATAGTCGGGTCAACCGGTTGGGCGGACTCGTTTATTTCCAATTCAAGCACTTCATCAAAACCTTCAATTCCCAGAGCCAGTGCGGAAGGGAGACTCATCTTGATTTTGGGATGAAAACCGCCGCTCATTGCCACTGGGAGTCGGGCACGCCGGAATAGCAATTCCAAAGAACGCATTAAATCCTTGTGTCCTATGTACTTGAGATTTCCCGATTTGCCGAAGCGAATACGTATGCGTTGTCGAACCATAGGTTCGAACAAACTCCGGCATACGCCGTAGGTTGCCGAAGTCATTCAAAATTAAAAATTGATTTGTTGACAAAGCCGAGTCGTTTTTCGACTCAACTCCAAAAATACACTACTTTTATCACTAATTCTATATTTTGCCGTTTCAACACATTAAACGAATCATTGTAGCGAAAAAAGATGGCTTTGCAATGAGGATGTCTGGAAAATAGTGTAAAATTTTGAATTATCTTGAAAGTAGGTCTTAGTGTTCGAGGTTGGTTGGTAAAATAGAGTAGTTGATAGTTGATAGTTGATAATGCCGCAAGCGGATTATTACCAATGGATTACAACCAAAACGGTAAAACTCCGCATGTAAACTCTCAACTCTCAACTCTCAACCACAATGAGGCAATGAAGTTATTTGATCGGAGTTTTTTGTGTCCAAGCAGCATTATTGATGGTAATGGTCGGAGTGTACGGCGGAAATTGTTGTTGCATTCTGTTTTGGTGCGATGGTAGGTGAAAGCCTTTCAGAGAAAAGCGGGCTACCTCTTGATTCCCTATCTTTTTCATGTTATCAATATAGTTAAAGTGAAAATGCTGTGAAATATTACCATTGACAACAGTTGTTTATTACCGTTTTATTTGTGAGCATGGTTACCCCAAAATAATCCTTTAATTTTAATATTGCAATGAGTGTACTTAAACTTGGAATTCCTGCCGGAAGCCTTCAAGAGGCAACGTTTGAACTTTTTCGCAGAAGCGGATACAATATTTCTGTTGCAAGCCGGAGTTATGTTCCGACAATTGACGATGAGGAAATCGAATGTTTGTTAATTCGCGCTCAGGAAATGGCTCGTTATGTTGCCGATGGTTCACTTGATGCCGGATTGACCGGATATGATTGGATTGTCGAAACTAATTCCGATGTTCTGGAAGTTGCGGAGCTTCGGTTTTCAAAGGTTTCACGTCGTCCGGTTCGTTGGGTTCTTTGTGTGCCGGAAGACTCGACCATTCAAACCATTCAAGACTTGCAAGGGAAACGGATTGCTACCGAAGGTGTTGGTCTGACCACTCAATTTCTTGCTCGGCATGGAATTACAGCGCATGTGGAATTTAGTTGGGGCGCAACCGAAGTAAAACCCCCCAAATTAGCAGACGCCATTGTTGAAGTTACAGAAACAGGCAGTTCCCTCAAAGCCAATAAACTGCGAATAATCGCCGAAGTGCTCCAAAGTACCACCCGATTTATTGCAAATCATCATTCTTACCGCAACGAAAAAAAACGACGTAAAATTGATGATTTAGTACTTATGCTTCGCGCAACAATGGCAGCAGAAGGCAAAGTCGGTCTCATGATGAACGTTCCAAAAAATAAACTCAAGGATGTTATTGCAATTCTTCCGGCATTAAAAAATCCAACCATTTCACATCTTTCCGATGAAAACTGGTTGGCAGTTTCAACAATTATTGAAGAATCCACTGTTCGGCTTTTAATTCCACAATTAAAAGATGCCGGTGCGTGTGGGATTGTCGAGTACCCGATTTCGAAGATTATTGATTAAACTAATTATTGATTAAACTAATTATTGACTAAATATGGAGTTCGACCATGAAACTAACAATCAACGACGAACTAACCGAAATTCCAGACGGTTTGACAATATCGCAACTTTTGGAACAACTCAAATTAACAAACCGCCATGTCGCCGTAGAACGAAATCGTCATATTGTTTCTTACCGGACATTTGCGGATGTTCGGCTTGAAGAAGGCGATTCGCTCGAACTCGTTACACTTGTCGGCGGCGGTTGATAAACCGGAAATTCCCTAATTATTAATTATTCCGGTTTTTTTGTTTCTTTTGTTTCTGTGCGATAATCAGGAACACAAAACGGTAAACGATTACCCGATGATGAAACCAGAATAAATTTTTTGTTCGGATTTTCCTCATCTTTCGTCTGGTCTATATTGTATTCTTCCTCAGAAAACGGATTGGTTATTAAAGAAGGAGCTGTCGGTTTTTCCAATGAGATAGACATTGCCAAAAACGCAATCTCACAACCAGCACGATCTTGTGCATAAAGCCGCATCAAACGGACAATTCCTCGAAGTAATATCTCCGCAATTACCAGTTCTTGTCCCTTGTCCATCTTATTAAGCAGCTCATCGTTAATCTCATCCAAAATGGGAATACGTTGATAAAACGGCTTTTTACAATCGTCAATAATTTTTTGCATCGATTGCAAATAAAAAATCTCATCCGCAATATGTGTGTTGAAAAAATTGTTTTTCAAAAGAATCGTTTCTTTGGTTTCGTCATTTTCCGAATCATTATTATTCTCGGCGGCAGAGTTGTTTTTACGTTTTTTTTGTTTTCGCGAAATGAAAACCAGCAAGCCGCGATTTTCCAAATCTTCGATTTCTTTCGGTGTCAATGCCGCTTCAAGACCATATTGTAAAATCCGGTGATAGGTCTTCATACCGCTGGCACGGTCTGCAATCCAAACCGCACGATCCGGTGTCCAATGTTTAAGTTGTTCCTGCATCATTCCGTACAAACCGCCCAAATATCGTTTGTTGAATTTCGCATCTAAAACAATCGCCTGCATCACATCAATCGCACGCAACCGAATCTGAGCCGCCGAAGAACGAACCGCCGGAACCGCCGCTTCCGACGCCAATTGAGCAATCCGAAAAATGTACACCAACGAATTTAACGCCTCCTCAATCCGACCATCCCGAAGTGACCGAGCAATCGCGTATTCTTCAAGCAAAAGATAATCTTCCAAATAATCAGCAGCCCGAACATCAACAATTTCACCAAATTCCTCATCCTGTTCAAAAATAAAATAAAAACAAGTGTTCGGCTGACTGAGTACATTCCGAATTGTAAGACGTTTCAATTCGAAATGGGTTAGTGTGTCCTCCAATTGTTCTAGTGTTTCGTTAGTGATATTCCATTTGTCTTCTTTGGGCGCAGCCGCCTGAAGTATTTTTAATTCTTCATCATTATCAAGACGGAAAACATCGTTTAGAGTAAGAGCAATATTGGCATTTTCTTTAGATTTGTCCTTAAAAATTTCGGACGGCATTTCCTTTTGAGCAATTACTTTTTTAATTTCGTCAATTAACTTGCGGTCTTTTTCAAATCGAGCCGTTTCTATGCCGCGAAACATCTCACCCGATATCATTTCACCTCCAAATTTCACCGTTTTCGGAGAAATTAATAACGAATTACTCCTAATCTCACGAACATGATAACGCTGCAGCATTGCAACAACATAGTACGTAACAACAACAAACAAAACCACAACAATAAAAAAAATTGATTTCGTACTAAGTTTCTGCTTTTTAATGTCGGACATCGTTGGAAACAGGAGTCAATTGAAAATTACGAAACGGTGTTATTATTCCCTACTGAATGGGAACATTTTTTACATTGTCTTCATTGGAATTATCTTGTAAATTCCGAACAGTTTTATCAAGAAGAATAATTTCGACAACAGAATTGATTGCTTTCGGATCAATTCCGGGCGGTAAAACTGCACGGTTGAGCGGTTCGTGGGAACCAACAACCGCTAATTGGAAAAACTTCGCTTTGAGTCCGCGCGAAATAAGGTAGTCGCGAACATTCACCGCTCGTGCATACGCAAGATCAATGTCTTGTTGATAAGGTCCTTGCAGCTCATAAGCCGCAGCATGACCCTTAATCATAATTTTGAAAGGCGAACCCACAAGAGTTGTTAGAATTGCGTCTATATCTTGTTTTGCCTGAGTATTCAATTCGTCGCTGCCAAGATCAAACCGAATAATTCCTCCTTTGATTAGTTCTTCCTTAACACGAAATGTTTGAACTTTTTGATGTTCACCTTGTGTGGAAATAATCGGTTGCCCGCCGGTGAGTGCGGCTAAACGGTTGGAACGTTCGCTGGTGGTGGAGCGTTGCGACGTGGTTTTATTTGACCGGCTGGGTGTTTTACTCGAACCGGAATAGCCCAAATTTTTCTGAAGCGATTCCACCACCGCTTCAAATTTAATTGTTGCAATAACACTCATTGAGTAGAGCATGATAAAAAAACAAAGCAACAACGACATCATATCCCCATAGGTCAATATCCATTCAGGAACGCCCGCCTCTTTGGGTTTCTCACGCGCCATGACATTAGTTAATAGTTAATAGTGGATAGTGAATAGTTAATAGTGGATAGTGGATAGTGAATAGTTAATAGTGGATAGTTAGTAGTTAATAGTTCGCAAGCGGAGACAATACACAAACAAGATCAATAATTCCGCTTGCGCAACTATTCACTATTCACTACTAACTATTAACTATCAGACTCTTCTTCGGGTCTGTTTTTGGGAGCGAGATACATGAGCAGTTTCTGTTTAATAACTCGCGGGTTTTCACCCGATTGAATCGCAATAACACCTTTTAAGGTAATTTCCATTGTTTGAATTTCATTGGCATTGATAAAACCGAGTTTATCCGCCCAGGGCAAAAGCATCAGGTTCGAGACAACAGCTCCGTAAAGTGTTGTCAACAAAGCAACCGCCATACCAATACCAATCGTATCCGGGTCTAAATCGGCAAGCATAAGCACCAACCCAACCAATGTTCCTATCATTCCGAAAGCCGGAGCATATTTACCATAGTTGGCAATCACACTTTGACAATACACATGCCGAGCGTTCACCGCGTCGATTTCCGTATTCATAATTCCTTCGACAACTTCCGGCGAAATACCATCCACTGCCATTCGCAATCCGGTTGCTAGAAACAGGTTGTCGATTTCTTCCATTCGGTTTTCGAGCGACAAAAGACCTTCACGGCGTGCGGATTCGGCAAGGGAAACAATTTGCATAATTGTTTGGACAATATCAGGGTCTTGGGCGGTAAAAGTGATCTTGATAATATTCAATGATTGCAGGAACGCCGATAAAGGATAGGCAACCAACACGGAGGCAATCGCTCCTCCGAATACCATAAGAACCGAAGGGATGTTAATAAATATAGCTAACTTATCAATACCGCCGAGAGCGATAGAAAGGATAATCAGGAACCACCCCAAAGCTAAACCTATAATTGTTGCTTTACCCATAGATTATCCAACATAAAAAACTTTCATAAGCGTAAAAATAATTGAGAACGGTCTTTATAGTTTAGCATAAAAAACACGACCCCCCAAAAAATCCAACGAAATTTATTGAAAAATTTCATACTTTTCGCGATTCCATGATAATAATATCCGCAAAGGACAAATAATCTGTAATCTATCAGTGGAATTATTATTTTTCGATTTTCACCCCGAAGGGGTGCGATTTTCATAACCGCAGGTCATCGACCTGCGGAGGGACATCATCAACATTCCTCTGTCTGAAAGACAGAATTTT